>DBFJSK010000504.1:0-10699 GCA_048403675.1 Tannerellaceae bacterium
ATAAGGATAAGGGAGTATTATTATAAGTAAAACATATAAAAACTAGTATTATGTCTAAAGTAACAGTTGTCGGCGCCGGAAATGTAGGTGCTACTTGCGCAAACGTACTTGCCTTCAATGAAGTGGCAGACGAAGTGGTTATGCTCGATGTAAAAGAAGGCGTATCCGAAGGAAAAGCAATGGATATGATGCAAACCGCTCAGTTGCTGGGTTTCGACTCCACGATAGTAGGTTGCACGAACGACTATGCCAAAACAGCTAATTCGGATGTAGTTGTCATTACTTCAGGTATTCCCCGTAAGCCGGGCATGACGCGTGAAGAACTGATCGGCGTAAACGCAGGGATCGTAAAAAGCGTAGCCGGCAACATTCTGCAATATTCTCCGAACGCTATCATCGTAGTGATCTCCAACCCGATGGATACGATGACTTATCTTTCGCTCAAATCGCTGGGCTTGCCGAAAAACCGCATCATCGGTATGGGCGGCGCACTCGACAGCTCTCGTTTCAAATATTTCCTGTCTCAGGCACTGGGCTGCAACGCCGGTGAAGTAGAAGGCATGGTTATCGGCGGACACGGCGATACGACGATGATTCCGTTGGCTCGTCTGGCTACATACAAAGGCATCCCCGTAAGCAACCTGCTCAGCGCTGAAAAATTGCAGGAAGTAGTTCAATCGACGATGGTAGGCGGCGCTACGCTGACGAAATTGCTGGGCACTTCCGCTTGGTATGCACCGGGTGCGGCAGGAGCTTATGTAGTGGAATCGATCATCCACAACCAGAAAAAGATGATTCCCTGCTCGGTAGCACTGGAAGGCGAATACGGCGAATCAGACATCTGCATCGGCGTACCGGTTATCCTGGGCAAGAACGGCGTGGAAAAGATCGTGGAACTGGATCTGACAGCCGAAGAAAAAGAATTGTTTGCCAAGAGCGCAGCCGCTGTCCGCAAGACAAACAGCGTACTGAAAGAAATCAACGCCCTGTAATAGCATTTGCTTTACCCGGCCTGAAAATAAGAAAGATGCCTCGGGGAACCCCTTGGCATCTTTTTTCCAAATAAAACCACTTTCTTTTTTCAAAAGTGTTACCTCCTGTGAACGTGTTCCCTTTTTCGAGAGCTTCATTTTTTGAAGGATGTTATCTCCTGTGAACGCACTACCTACCCTATTTTGAACGCGCTAGACGTAACGGCCGGAAGGATACTTCCCTTTTTCTTCTCTCAACATACTCTTTCGAAAGACGGAAGGCGGAATCGCCTCTCTCCCACTCCCTTTCTCCCGGCTTCTCAACGTCCCAGCGACATTCCCAGATAAATACCCAGTCCATAAGGAATCAGCCAGATAAACCAAACGATAAGGCTGAACCGGTTGAAATTCCTCTTCGCCTTTTCCGTTCCCCGGAAATATGTCCAAATGGCCCAAAGCGCGTGCACAAACATCAGCACAAGCGCGATCAGGCCGGTGATGGTATGCAAGTTATCCTGTATATGTGTAAGTTGGGCGATATGCTCCATCAGCCCCGTACCAACCGCGTCCGAAAACAAACCGGCCACAAAAAAAACCAAATGCCAGGCCCGCAACTTCTTTTGTAATCTTTCCCCCCAGACGCCGATGGTATAAAAAACCAAAGAAGAAGTAATGACGCAGATCGCCGCGATCAAAAAGTGAATATCAACTTGATTGAGTGTCATATAGTATACTCTTTTTGTATCTAACAATCCGGGGGCCAAATAGTTCAGCGGCCCGCGAGGGTGCAGCTCAAGCACTCCCCGCCCTCTCCATCGTCTCCCAAAGAATCCCGGCTACCCCCATTTACCTCTTTCCGGAACCTCTATCCCCCCTTCCGGCCCCCCTCTTTAAAAAAGAAACGGCGGGGTTTCCTTAGTGAAATCCCGCCGTTCTATCCATCTTACAATCCGGATGTTACATTTGCTTAATCAAGCCCAATTTAGAATCCTGCACAAAAGCAATGATATGCTCGATTTCCGGACTCATTGGAATTTGATCGCGAATACGCAACAGCGCATCGTAAATACTCGTATTGCTCTGGTAAATCAAACGATACGTATTTGCGATATGCTTCAGCACCTTTTCCGAAAAACCCTCATGCTTCAGCACCACGGCATTGATGCCGTAATACTCGATCGGCTCCTTGGCCGCGATAATATAAGGCGGAATATCCTTGCGGAAGCGACAGCCGGTCTGCACCATCGACCACGTGCCGACGCGGCACCCCTGGCTCATCAACACCCCGCCGCCGAAAATCACATAATCCTGGATTACACAATTCCCCGACAACTTACACCCATAGCCAATCACGCTGTTATTGCCGATCTGCGTATCGTGCGACACATGCACGCCCTCGTGCAAGAAATTACCGTTCCCGATCGAAGTACATCCCTCGGGCATGGTCGCCCGGTTGATTACCACATTCTCGCGAATCGTATTATCATTCCCGATCTTGAGGATCGTTTCATCCCCTTTATAAGCGAAATCCTGCGGAACCGCTCCCAGCACAGCCCCTTGATATACCTGGTTGCCGGAACCCATCCGGGTACCGCTCATCACGCTGGCATGCGGCATAATCACACAATTATCGCCGATTTCTACATTCTTATCGATATAGGCAAACGGATGAACCGTGACATTCATTCCCAATTTCGCCTGCGGGTCTACATAAGCTAACGGACTAATCATAGCATCTTCAATTTAAAAGTTAGTATTCACCTCTTCCGCCCCCTAAGGCCTGATACAGGTTGATTACCGCCTGCATCCGCTGGAATGTATCGGAAACTTCATTCAACTGGGCTCCCAGAAGCGATTGCTGAGCCGTCAGAATCTCCAGATAACTGGACTGACCGGAATGAAACAAGGCCTCGGTATATTCCACGGCACGCTGCAACACCTCTACCTCGGCCGCATGCTCCCGTTTTTTAACGGTAGCCGCATCGTACAAGTAAAGCGCGTCGCTCACTTCCCGGCCGGCATTGAGTATGCTTTGCTGGAAATTCATCTTCGCAATTTCCTCTTCCGCCTTCGATACTTTCAGGTTGGCAATCAACTTGCCCCGGTTGAAAATAGGCTGCGTCAACTGGCCGACCGCCGCCAGAATCAATTTGCCCGGATTCTGGATCATCATGCCGGCGGAATTCGTCCAGCCCAAGGTACCCGTCAGGGTAATCTGCGGATAAAAAGCCGAACGGGCCTGGTTGGTCGTATAATAAGCGCCGGCCAACGTCATTTCGGCCGCTTTCACGTCCGGACGGTTCGAAAGCAACTGCAACGGAATACCGGTGGATAATCTTTCAGGAAATACCTGATTTTCCAACACACCCCGTTCTACCCGATGAGCAGGCTGGGCCAATAAAACGCACAAAGCATTTTCCGTTTCGCGAATCTGGCGGCGCAAATCAGCCAACGAAGCTTCTACCTGATGGCTCTGGGCCTTGCTCTGGGCCACGGCCGCTTCGGTCGTCATGCCGGCTATCTTCATTGCTTCCATCGCCCGGACATTTTCTTTCCAGACTTTCGCAGTCTCTTCACTGATCGCCAACTGGCGGTCGAGCATCAACAAGGTATAATAACTATTGGCGATATTGGCAATCAACTGCGACTGTACCGCTTGCCGATAAGCCTGGCTCTGCAACAGATCGGCTTTGGCGCCGCGCTTGGCATTCAGGATTTTCCCGAACAAATCGACCTCCCAACTGGCTGCCGCCGGCAACTGGTAGGATTTCGTCGCCTTGGCATGGTCAAAGCTGCTGATCGTTCCTTCCGGCGCCAGATTCAGCGAAGGCAAATAGGACAGGCGAGCGCTGAGAAGCAACGCCTGCGCTTCTTTTACCCGCAATTCGGCCGTCTGCAAATCGACATTCGTTTCGAGCCCTTGCAGGATCAAGGCCTGCAAATATTCGTCGCGGAATACTTCCGTCCACGGCAGATTCCCCATATTCACGGTATCCGCCCGAAGGGTATCGGTAAGCGAAACCGGATCGCGGTATACGCCCGACACGTCTATATCTTCGGGTCGGTCGTACGATTTATAGATGTGGCAACTGCTCAAAAGAGCCGTTGCACACATCATATATATAAGCTGTTTCTTCATTGTATCTTTTCTATTTTGATTTCGCGTACTGTTCTATTTCCGTATTCATATCGCTATTGTCCAGATCTTCCCATTCGATCGGTTTCACCTTCTCCTGCAAATACTGGAAGGCCACGAACAGCGCCGGCACGATAAAGATCTGACAGATCATACCGATCAACATACCTCCCACGGCCCCCGTACCCAAAGTACTGTTACCATGCGCTCCTACCCCGTGGGCGAACATCAACGGCAACAGCCCGACAACCATCGCCAGCGAAGTCATCAAAATGGGGCGCAAACGAGCGGCGGCACCCAATACGGCAGCCCACGTAATACTCATCCCCATCTTGCGGCGGTCGAGCGCAAACTCTACGATCAGGATGGCATTCTTGGCCAACAGCCCCATCAACATAATCAAAGCGATCTGCATATAAATGTTATTTTCCACTCCCATGATCTGGGCGAAAATAAAGCTGCCCGCCAACCCGAAGGGAATCGACAAGATAACGGAAAGCGGCAAAATATAACTTTCATATTGCGCACTAAGCAGCAAGTATACGAATACCAGACAGAGCGCAAAGATAATGGCCGTCGTACCGCTACCGGCACTTTGTTCTTCACGCGTCATACCGGAGAACTCGTACCCGTAACCGGCCGGCAAAGTTTCGGCCGCTACCTCTTCAATGGCCTTGATAGCCTGTCCGGAGCTGTACCCGTCGGCGGGCGAACCGTTCACGCTGATGGCGGTAAACATATTGAAACGCTTGATATTATCCGGCCCGTACACTTTGCGCAGATCCATAAACTGCGTGATCGGCGCCATTTCGTTGCCGTTGCGGATCTTGATATTATTGAGCGTCTCCGGACTGATACGGTAAGCCGGATCGGCCTGAATCATTACGCGGTAAAGTTTACCGAACCGGTTGAAGTTCGACGCGTACAACCCGCCGTAATATCCCTGCAAGGTAGTGAGGATGTCGCCCGGACTGATGCCGGCTTGTTTACATTTGGCGGCATCGATGTCGATCATATACTGGGGGAAGGTGGGGTTGAACGATGTCTGGGCCGCTGCAATTTCGGGTCGTTGGTTCAACTTGGCCAAAAATTCCTGGGCAATATCGAAGAAGTGGTTCAAGTCGCCACCCGTCTTATCCTGCAAGTTAAATTCAAACCCGTTGGTCAAGCTATATCCCGGAATCATAGGAGGCGCAAACAAAAGCACGCGGGCATCTTTCACGGCCATATTGGTCTGCACGTACAGCGAACCGATGATGGAGTTCAGATCCTGCCCTTTCCCCTGGCGTTTATCCCAATCGGTGAGCTTGATAATGAACGTACCGTACGAGTTTCCCTGGCCGGCGATAAAGCTATACCCCGTCACCTGCGTACGGGTGCGCACGGCCGGATTGGCGGCAATAATGCTGTCGATGCTGTTCAGGGCGGCCTGGGTACGCTCCTGAGCAGTACCGGGCGCCATATCGACTACGGCGAAGATGGTACCGGTGTCTTCGTTCGGCACCATACCCGTCGGGGTTATCTTCATCAGGAAAACCAGGGCCACGATGCCGATCACGACGCCGGCAAACGTAATGACTTGGTGATGGATAAAGAACAAGACGCCGTTTTTGTATTTTTTCAAGATACCGTCGTAGAACTTGTTGAAGCCCGAATGGAACTTATCCACCACGTTCTGTTTTTTCTTGTGTTCGTCGCCCTCTACATGCGGTTTGAGGAACAGGGCACAAAGGGCCGGACTGAGCGTTAAGGCGTTCAGGGCCGACAAACCGATGGCGATCGCCATCGTCAGACCGAACTGGCGGTAGAACGTACCCGAAGTACCGGTCATGAAACTTACCGGCACGAACACCGACATCATCACCAGCGTAATGGAGAGGATGGCGCCGGAGAGTTCGTTCATCGCATCGATGGACGCCAGCCGGGCCGACTTATAGCCCTGGTCGAGTTTGGCATGCACGCCCTCGACCACCACGATCGCATCGTCCACCACAATGGCAATGGCCAATACCATGGCGCAAAGGGTCAGCAGGTTGACACTAAATCCGATGATATAAAGCAAGAAAAAGGTACCGATCAGCGAAACCGGAATGGCAATAGCCGGAATCAGGGTGGAGCGCATATCCTGCAAGAACACATACACCACGATAAATACCAGCAGGAAGGCTTCGATCAGCGTCTTGATTACCTCGTGAATGGAGGCGAAAAGGAAGTCGTTGGCATTCAACAGAATGTCCACTTTCATTCCCGGCGGGAAGTCTTTCTGGGCTTCGTCGAGCAGTTTGGTGATATCGTTGATGATTTCCGTGGCATTCGAACCTGCCGTCTGGAAGATAATGGCGGTAACCCCGGCATGGCCGTTTACTTTATTATCAAACCCGTAGGTCAGACGGCCCAGCTCCAGGCGGGCAATATCTTTCAGCCGCAGCACTTCACCGTCGGAAGTGGCCCGGATCACGATGTCTTCAAATTCCTCGGTCGTTTGCAAACGTCCTTTGTATCGCATCACGTACTGGAACGACTGGTCGCCCTGTTCGCCGAACTGTCCGGGCGCCGCTTCGATGTTCTGTTCCGCCAAGGCCGCCGTCACATCGGAAGGCATCAGGTGGTATTGGGCCATCACATCGGGTTTCAACCAGATACGCATCGAATAGTCGGCCCCCCATACCATCGCGTCGCCTACGCCGGCTACACGTTGTACCTGGGGAATAAGGTTGATCTTTACATAGTTTTCCACAAACTCGATGTCGTATTTGTCGTCGGAGCTGTATACGGAGAAACCCATCAACATACTGGTCTGGCGTTTGGAGGTAATCACGCCGACCTTCGTTACTTCGGCCGGAAGCAAGCCCTGGGCCTTCGTTACGCGGTTCTGCACGTTCACCGCCGCCATATCGGGATCGGTTCCCTGGTGGAAATAGATCTGGATGGTGGCATCCCCCGTATTGGTGGCGGTGGAGGTCATATACATCATGTTTTCCACCCCGTTGATTTGTTCTTCCAACGGAGCGATTACACTATTCAATACCGTCTGCGCATTGGCTCCCGTATAGGAGGCGCTTACCTGAATGGTAGGCGGCGCAATATCGGGATATTGGGTAACCGGGAGCGAGATCAGCCCCAAGATACCCAGAATCACAATAATGATGGAAATAACCGTCGAGAGAACAGGACGGTTTATAAATCGGTCTAATTTCATATGTTTGCTCTTTTTTACCTATTATTTTTTGGCGCCTTGCTGAGCGGCAGCTTGTTGTTGCTGCGTCATCGCTTTCACACGGGCTGCCGATTCTTCGGGCGTGATGGGTTGGATCTTCACCCCGTCGCGAAGGGCGGCTACGCCTTCCACCACGATTTTGTCGCCCGGTTGCAGGCCGGAAGTCACCAAATAATTCGCTCCGTCGTTGAGGTCGAAGATAGTGATTTCGGTACTTTTCACCGTCGAACTGTCGGTAAGCAGGTATACGAATTTTTTATCCTGGATTTCGTAGGTGGCTTTCTGCGGAACGATCAGGGTGCTTTCTTCCACATAGGGCAGTTTCACCGATCCGGTACCGCCGCTACGCAGGATATTGTGGGCGTTGGGGAAGGTGGCCCGCATGCTGACGGAGCCTGTGGACTGGTCGATCACGCCGCTGAGGGTTTCGATTTTTCCTTTCTCGGGGTAGATCGTTCCGTCGGCCAGCATCAATTCCACCTCGGGCATTTTTTCAAGGATCTCTTTTACCGTGCCCCCTTCGCGTACCAGCGAAAGAAGTTGTTTTTCCGTCATCGAGAAATAGACGTACATTTCGTCGATATTGGAAACGACGGTAAGGGGAACTTGCGTAGAAGAGCTTACCAGGCTACCTACACGATAGGGTATCGTACCGACTATGCCGTTCGAAGGGCTTACCACATTCGTATACGACAAATCATTGCGGGCATTCACCAATTGGGCTTCCGCCTGGGCGAGCTGGGCCTTGCGGGTATCCAGATCGTTTTCCGCCATTTGAAGTTCAAAATCGCTGATGATGTTTTTCTCGCGCAACTGGCGTTTGTTGTCATACGTCAGTTGGGAAGTTGCCACGCTGGTTTTAGCCACTTTCACATTGGCCTCGGCTACTTTGACGGCTGCTTCGTACTGCACGGGGTCGATGACGAACAAGGTTTGTCCTTTACGTACCATCGATCCTTCATCCACACATAATTTCGTAATGAATCCCGCTACTTTCGGACGGATTTCAATATCCTGTTTTCCTTTAATAACGGCAGGATACGAACTTTTCAACTCACTTTTCTCCGGCTGCAACGTGACAACCGCATACTCTTTCACCATGCCAAACCCTGTCTGTTCTTTGTGGCCGCAAGCTACCAAAGAAAGACCGAAAGCGAACACGATAATCCGCTTGGACTGAACAATTAAAAATCTCGATAATTGCTTATTCATATATACATTATAAAATTGTTTGTGCGTAAACTGGTCTTTGTTTTTTGCCTCTCCTCTCTCCTCTTTACGGCCGCCGGCTTTTGCATGCCAAAGGCTTCGTTCTCCTCGCCGGAGAAAATCTGGTATGTATGATTTTTTAGCTATGAGGTTACAAATGTAGTATGTTTTTAGTTTACAACGATATTCTGCGCTTGCTTTTTAACCTAATTTGATAGCTCCAACCGTCAGTTAATCATAGATTTCAGATTGTTATAGTCTGAATCTTGAATAATATTGGTTTATTCGACAATATAGTTTAAATTTGCGTGTAGACAACATACAAAACAGAATGCATATGGAACCAAAATTTACAATTTCGAACGTATTCGATAAATCCTGGAAATGTACCAAATCGCAACTATGGATTTTGGTGGGTTTGCTGGTGGGATATATCATTATCTCGTTTACATTAAGCATGTTCGCCATGCCGGCACAGCGGGTAAGTGTGGGCATGGTCATCGTCAAAGTAATCACGATCGTTATTTCTCTTGTTTTTACGTTAGGGTATACCAAGAACTCGTTTCAGGCGCTCGACGGAATCGAACCTCAATTTTCGGCTTACGGCCAGCAAAGCCGGAAAATACTGACCTATTTTCTGGCTTCGTTCCTGGTATCGCTGATGGTGATCGTAGGGCTTTTTTTGTTTATCATTCCAGGTATTTACCTGGCGCTCCGGTTGCAGTTTTACCAGGCGTTTATCGTAGAAGAAAATGCGGGTATCGTCGATTCGCTTCGGCGTAGTTGGGCCATTACCCGGGGGGAAGCGGGGCCGCTTTTTCTGCTCTGGCTTGCCATGTTAGGTATTATAGTGGTGGGTCTGATTTTGTTCGTGGTAGGCGTTTTGATCGCTTATCCGGTAGTTTACATGATGTATTGCGAAACTTTCCGCCGTTTGAATCCGCCTTTGGCTGTGGCTGAAACAGTCTGATCTTTTACATGGCCTATGAATAAGTATTACCGAATCAAAGATATTGCCGATCTGGCCGGCGTTTCAACCGGAACGGTGGACAGGATATTGCATAACCGCGGGAAAGTATCGGAAGAGGCCCGGCGGAAGGTGGAAGCGGTATTGAAAAAAATCGATTATCAGCCTAACCTGATCGCTCGTTCGCTTGCTTTGAATAAGACGTACCGGTTGTTTGTGGTTATTCCTTCCTTTGCAGAAGGCGAATACTGGGGAAAGTTTTATGAGGGGGTGAGCCAGGCCGAACGCGAATTGCTGGCTTATCATATCGAAGTGGTTTGTTTGGGCTTCGATCAATATAACCCGGCGAGTTTCGATGCGGTGATCGGGCAACTCGAAAGGGCCGAACCGCAGGGTGTCGTGATCGCTACGCTTTTCCGCGAACCGGTGTTGCGGTTGGCCGCCAGCCTCGACGAACGGCAGATTCCGTATGTTTTAGTGGATGCGTATATCGAGCATACGGATTGCCTGACCTTCTACGGAACGCATTCGTTTCATTCGGGGTATTTGTCGGGGCGTTTGTTGGCGCAGCAGCTTTGTCCGGAAGAGGAAATGGCGGTTTTTCGTATCCAGCAAAAAAACGGATGGAATTCCACCCAAGGGGAGAACCGGGAAAAGGGATTCCGGGCTTATGTAGAAGAGCAGGGTAAGGGAAGAAAAATAGAGGTGGTTCCGCTCTTGGCGGATGATAAGGAGGCGAATCGGAAAACGCTGGACGTTTTTTTTGAAACGCATCCCGCGGTGGGTGGCGGAGTGATATTCAACTCCCGGGCCCATTTGCTGGGAGATTATTTGAGTAGGCGGCCGACTGCGAAGGCTTTCAAACTAATCGGTTTCGACGGCATAGCCGCTAATATTTATTACCTGAAAAAGGGGCTTATCACACATTTGATCGCGCAACGGCCCGAGGTGCAGGGATTGAATTGTATCAAAGCGCTTTTCCGGTATCTGGTGATGGAAGTCACGCCGGAACGAGTAAATTATATGCCGATCGATATTTTGGTGAAAGAAAATATCGATTACTATAATAACTATATTTAAAGGGAAGGGGGCTTTTCGCGCCCCTACTTCCTGTATTTTTTTTACAGACAAAAAAAGGCATAAGCATGCCCTTTCCATTGCATGCTTATGAAATTTGAAATGGATGCTTATGCAATTTC
>DBFJSK010000505.1:0-26044 GCA_048403675.1 Tannerellaceae bacterium
TACAATTTATTGTAAAAATAACAACTCTTATGTCCAAGTCCCCGTAGGCTCTACTTTATTGGAAATTTATGCAGCCCTTGGAAGTCCGCTTGCCCGGCGGCCGATGAACGCGCAGGTAAATAACAAAACGGAAGGGTTGACCTACAAATGTTGGCAGCCGAAAGATGTGGAATACATCGATTATACGCAATCGTCGGGATTGCGTACCTATGTCCGTTCACTCTGTCATATTTTTTCGAAAGCAGTGAGCGACGTATTGCCTACGGCCACGCTCGATTTGGAACATCCGGTTTCGAAAGGGTATTATTGCGTGATCCACAACGGCAAACAAATCGATCTGCAAACGATCGGCAAAATCAAGGCCCGGATGCGGCAGATCGTGGATGCCGATTTGCCGTTTCACCTCAAGAATGTACGTACTTCAGACGCCGCTGTGTTGTTTCGCGAACGGGGAATGAAAGACAAGGCCCGCCTGATCGAAACGGCCGGAATGCCGTATACGTCGTACTACGACCTGGACGGCTATATCAACTTCTTCTATGGTTGCCTTACCCCCTCGACCGGGTACATCCAGCTTTTCGACCTGGTTCCTTACGCCGATGGCGTCTTGCTGCGTATTCCCAAACGAAGCGATCCGGTGGAGCTCGAACCGGTGATTCCCCAGGATAAAATGTTCGGCGCTTACAAGCAGCATCTTACCTTGCAACGTACGGTAGGATTGAACAACGTGGGCGATTTGAACCTGGCCATTCAGAAGGGGATGTCGCGGGAAGTGATTATGGTATCGGAGGCCATGCAGGAAAAGCAGGTGGCCAAGATTGCTGAAGAGATTGCCGCCCGGTACCGGCACGGGGTGCGGATGGTGTTGATTTCGGGCCCTTCTTCTTCGGGCAAGACGACGTTTTGCAAACGGCTGGAGATTCAATTGATTACCAATTTGCTGCATCCGGTGAGCATTTCGCTGGATGATTATTTCCTCAACCGCGAGGACACGCCGCGCGATGAAAACGGGGAATATGATTTCGAATCGTTGTATGCGCTCGATTTGCCTTATTTCAACAGTGACTTGAAAAAATTGCTGGCCGGCGAAGAAATCGATTTGCCGACTTTCAATTTCGAGACGGGGTTGCGTATTTACAAGGGACGTAAATTGCGGCTTCAGGAAAATTCGATTTTGGTAATTGAAGGTATTCACGCCCTCAACCCCGAACTCACCGCTTTCGTGGACGATAATTACAAATACAGGGTGTATGTTTCGGTACTGACCTCCATTTCGCTGGATAACCACAACTGGATTCCGACTACCGACAACCGGTTGCTGCGGCGCATCATCCGCGATCATAGTTTTCGGGGGTATTCGGCCGAAGATACCATCAATCGCTGGCCTAGCGTACGCAAGGGAGAGGATAAATGGATTTTCCCTTACCAGGAGAATGCGGATGCGATGTTCAACAGCGCCATGCTGTACGAACTGGCGGCCCTCCGGCAGTATGCGGAGCCGATTCTGGCGCAGGTACCGGAAAGCAGCCGGGCCAATGCGGAGGCTTATCGCTTACTGCGCTTCCTGCGCTATTTCAATTACTTGCCGGACGCCGATTTGCCGGGCACCTCGCTCCTGAGGGAGTTTTTGGGCGGAGGGAGTTTCCGGTATTGAGCCGAGTAACTCTCCGGTTTGACAGGAAAATAAGTATCGCGCATGTACATCACCGGGCGCCGGAGAGGGTTTTCTTCTCCAGCGCCCGGTTTTTTATTCTTTGATTCCGATACGGGGAAGCGGTTCTTTTTCCAAGCCAAGCTAATGCGCAGCATACACGGCTATCCTTTCTAGGCATGCACGGCGACAGGAAGACGCATACCTACCGGTAAACGCACCTACGCCCGAAGCCCTATTTCAATTTGGCAATCACTACGACAGGATTGTCCATTTCGCGAATCTCTTTCAGTTTTCGGAAAGCAGCCGGTAGGTCAGCGCCTTTATCTTCATTCGCTGAAACCCATTGGGCAAGATCGTAGGCCTCCCAAAATCCCACCAACTCATCGTTTTCGCTCACACTCGAAAAAGAAAAAGGAAGAAAATCGGTTACCGGGATCACGCCGCCCGTTTGTTCTTCATAACGATTCACTAACGATCGGCGCATTTTTTTATCGTAAGCCAGCAAATAGGTGTTTTTCTGAAAAGCGAAGGTATAAAATAAAAAGCGGGACGATTCGCTGATATTTTTCATCATAAAATAGTTGTCGGCTACAAAACTATTCGCATTTTGCTGTTCATACGGGGGCAAATAAGCTCCTTGCGCTAATTGATAGCGCGGCAGCAGCGTATCGGAGGTTACCTGAAAGAGGGTATCATTGAACAACTCGTAAAAAAACAGGTCTTTTTTGTAGGTATACAACCAGCCGTTCGGTTTCCAAAAATGGATGCCTTCCGGCGCTTGGGTAGCGAAGGGATTGGGGAATGTTTTTAAAACTGTCCCTTTCTTGTCAAACAGGATCAGTCTGTTTTCTTCCTTACCGGAGAAATTAGGGACGAATCCGGCATATATACCGGCCGAGAGCGGGGCCGTTTCATATATCATCGGTGGTAAACCGCAATCTTCCACCACGTTTCCATCCAACGAGTAAAGGCGTTTTCCTTTATCGATAAAGGTAGAAACGGTTTGAGTTGCGTTTTGCAGCGGGCACATGTTATCTGTCCGCCGATACTCCTTGGGGCCGGCGCCGAACCGACCGATTTGCCGAACGAATGTGCCGGATGTCCGATCGAAAAGAAAGAGTTGTTTATCCGCTACGGCAAGGATATAAGCATCCGTTAAAAAAAAACGGGGATTTTTCCCTATTAAAATGCTATCGTTCGTTTGTAAAGCAACGCATTCGATGGACTTTATCAAATCTTCCGAAGTAAACGTTTTATTTCCTTCGAATGCTTTCACAACATCAATGGTTTCCGTTTCCCCTTCCCCCCCGGCATGAGGATGAAAGGTACACGAGAGACAACTTACACTCAACACGAGGATTTCAACAAGTAGTTTTTTCATATCATTTCTGTATTTGCATAGTAAAAATCATTGCTAATATCCTAAAGTATACTCTTTGACTTTAGGTAGGTAGAGGCTATTTTGTCTAACTTCGTTTTATTTGAAACAAAGATAAGGAAAAAAGTGAGAAACCGAGCAGATGAGAGAAAGAAGGTTATAAACAAAGGGCTTAGAGGGAAATGAACCGCTAAAGCGAAGCCAAGTAAAACCGTCGAAATACTCAATTTAAGCAAATTACTGGCCACGATTGCTAAAATTCACACTTCCATCCATACACAGGAACAATCAGAAAGTTACCCGGATTAAGAAGCTTTTCAGAAACTAACTTTAAAATGATACGTATCTTTCACGAAAGGCAGAACAAGCTTGACGGTACTCAGCAAAACGTTGGGCTAGCTTGCTTCTGCTCTTGATTTGCACTATCTTTGTCGCCAATCTTTGCCCCATGAAAAAAGCCTTTTTCAAATTACACCTTTCCATCTTGCTGGCCGGTTTTACCGGACTGTTCGGGAAATTAATCAGTCTCAACGAAGGATTGCTTGTGTGGTACCGGATGCTTTTCGCCTCCCTCCTGCTCTTCCTTTTCCTGGCCTGGAAAGGCGAACCGAGGCGACTGCCCCTAGCCGAAACGTTGCGGATAGCCGCCCCGGGGCTGCTGTTGGCTTTCCACTGGGTCTTTTTCTACGGCAGCATCAAAGCTTCGAACGTATCCATCGGCGTCATTTGCTTTTCGCTGGTCGGTTTTTTCACCGCCGCCCTGGCGCCCCTCGTCGATCAGAAACGTTTTTCTTTTCGGGAATTGGCCTTCAGCTTGCTCACCGTGGGCGGCCTGCTCTTGATTTTTCAGCTCGATATACGGTATCGCACCGGCATTCTGCTCGGCATCGTCTCGTCGGCATTATGCGCTCTTTTCACCCTCGTCAACAAACGCATCGGAGGCAACCGCCCGTCGAGCCTGCTGTTAGCGTACGAAATGCTAGGCGGTTTTCTCGGACTCAGCCTCGTCTTGCCGCTCTACCTTTCCTATTTCCCTTCGCCCCGCTTCTGGCCCGGAGCGGCCGACCTGGGTTATCTCGTCGTGCTATCCTCCCTATGTACCATCGGGGTATACCTGCTTCAGATTCAGGTACTCAAAACCATTTCCGCCTTTACCGTCAGCCTCAGTTACAACCTCGAACCTGTGTACAGCATCCTGCTGGCGATGCTTTTCTTGGGCGAAGCGCGCCAGTTGAATTACGCCTTTTATATCGGTTTAACCCTGATCTGCCTCTCGGTCGGCCTGCAAACCCGCACAGCCCTACGAGCTAGCTGATTTCCGACTATTCCAGCGACCCCTGCCATGCCTTTAGAACTCGTCCTTTATCCCTTTCCTTTTTACCGGCCGTTCACCTTCGCCACAATGCTTGTCCGGTTTGCATTCGACAATTATATTTTATGCGTTCGACAATTGTCAAATAAAAAATAAACAACTGTCGAACGCATAATAAACAATTGTCGAACGAAAGCCTGATGCCGATCATTTCCGGATTCCCCTTCAACAAAAAGGAAATAGACGGCCGCGGATGCGCGAACCGACGAAATCGCATCTTTTGAAACAATTTGAGAGCGAATAGCTGGAGGGTTGACGGTAAAAACTTATATTTGCATGTCCTAATACGTAAAGTACGATTATGTTGAAGCAACAGTTACAACAAAAGTTACAACAAAAGCTCTCCCCCCAGCAGATCCAGTTGATCCGCCTTATCGAACTTCCGGCCATCGAGTTGGAAGAAAGAGTAAAGCATGAATTGGAAGACAATCCCGCGCTGGAAGAAGGAAAAGAGCCGCTCGACGACTTTGAAAGAACTGAAGGAGAGGAGAACCGTGACGATGCGCCCGTAGAAGGAACCGATACGGATCTTTCCTTAGGAGACTATCTGACGGAAGATGATATTCCCGATTACAAACTGCGTGAACTAAGCCAACGGGTGGAAAAAAAAGAAGACGTTCCCTTCTCGGTCAGCCAATCGCTGGGCGAATTCCTGTTGCAACAATTAGGACTGCGCGATTTGCCGGAAAAAGAGGTGAAAATAGCCGAATACATCATCGGCAATATGGACGACGACGGCTACCTGCGCCGTGATCTTTCGGCCATCGCCGACGATCTGGTCTTCCAGGCGGGCCAGGAAGTGAACGAAACGGAGATCGAACACATACTCACCCTGATACAAGACTTCGAACCGGCCGGCATAGGCGCCCGCAATTTACAGGAATGTTTGCTGATTCAACTCGATAAAAAGGAAAAAACGCCCACCGTAGGCCTGGCCATCCGGGTACTGACGGATTATTTCGAAGAATTTACCCGCAAACATTACGACAAGATTATCAGAGGATTAAATATCGATGAAGCCACCTTGAAAAAGGTAATCCACGAAATAACCGCCCTCAATCCTAAACCCGGAAGCAGTTGGGGCGGTTCTATGGAAGTGGCGATGAGCCAGATCGTGCCCGATTTCGTGGTGGAAGCCGGCAACGGCGAACTTACCCTGAGCATGAATAACCGGGGCGTACCCGACATGCGCATCAACCGGGAATACGCCGATATGTTTCGCGATTACGCCGGCAACAAAGCCAATCAGACGTCCGACATGCGCGACGCCGTACAGTTCGTAAAGCAAAAACTCGATTCGGCCCAATGGTTTATCGACGCCATCAAACAACGGCAGGAAACGCTGCAACGCACCATGGAAGCCATCATCCTGCTGCAACGCGACTTTTTCCTGACCGGCGACGAAGCGACGCTCCGGCCCATGATCCTTAAAGACGTGGCCGAACGCGCCGGATACGATATTTCGACCGTTTCGCGCGTAAGCAACAGCAAATACGTGCAAACCAATTTCGGGATTTATCCGCTGAAATATTTTTTCTCCGAATCGATGCAAACCGACAGCGGCGAAGAAATATCGACCCGCGAAGTAAAAAAAATAATGCAAGAGCATATCGAAACGGAAGACAAACGCCGGCCCCTCACCGATGAAGAGCTGGCCTCCATCCTGAAAGAAAAAGGATACGTCATTGCCCGCCGCACGGTAGCCAAATACAGGGAGCAACTGGGTATTCCGGTAGCGCGCCTGAGAAAAGAAATTTAATATGAGACTATTTGCCAACATCATCTCTTTCACCTTCCACCCGCTGCTGATGATGACCTACGGGGTCGTCCTGGCCCTTCTTTTTACCTACCTGGCCATTTATCCGCTCACGGTGAAGCTGCTGATTGCAGGAGGCACCTTTTTCTCGACCGCCCTCGTGCCGGGACTTTTCATCCTTTTGATGGTGAAAAGCGGCGCAGCTGTGGATGTGGAACTTTCCGACCGCCGCGAACGCGTCGTTCCCTACCTCATTTTCATTACCTCCATCCTGATTTGCATCTTTTTTCTCTATAAAATGCTGATGCCTTTCTGGCTGCTGGCCATGATGTTCGGAGCTGTGGTGGCGATGCTCGTCGCCCTGTTCGTTAATTTTTACTGGAAAATAAGCGCCCATGCCATCGGTATCGGCGGCCTCTTAGGCGGTATCATGGGGGTAGCCCGCATCCACCTGGCCAATCCCTATTGGAGTTTCATCGCCGTGCTGCTGATTGCCGGACTGGTAGGTACCTCGCGTATCATTTTGAAAAAGCATACGCCGATGCAAGTATACGGCGGGTTTTGTCTGGGATTTATATGTACCTTTGTAGCCTCGCTATTGAGTTATATCTATTTATTCATCTAATAAAAACACTAAAATTATGAGCTTTCCGACAGATTTAAAGTACACAAAAGACCATGAATGGATTCGTGTAGAAGGTAATGAAGCCTATGTAGGCATCACCGATTACGCCCAGGGCGAATTAGGCGAAATTGTTTATGTAGACATCACCACCGAAGGCGAAACGGTGGCCCAGGAAGAAGTATTCGGCACGATCGAAGCCGTGAAAACGGTATCCGACCTCTTTATGCCCGTCAGCGGCGAAGTGCTGGAAGTAAACGAAGCCTTGGAAGACGCTCCCGAACTGGTCAATGAAGACGCTTACGGAAAAGGATGGCTGATTAAAATCGCGCTCACCGACCCCGCTCAGCTCGACGAATTGCTTTCGGCCGACGAATACCAACAATTAATCGCGAAATAAATGACACCGGTCGTTAGTATTATCATGGGCAGCACCTCCGACCTGCCCGTCATGGAAAAAGCGGCTAAGCTGCTCGACGAAATGGAAATTCCGTTCGAGATGCACGCCTTATCGGCCCACCGGACGCCGGGCGAAGTGGAAGCTTTCGCCAAAGGCGCCAAAGGACGCGGCATTAAAGTGATTATTGCGGCAGCCGGTATGGCCGCCCACCTTTGCGGGGTAATCGCTTCGATGACGACTGTTCCGGTTATCGGCGTGCCCATCAACTCCACCCTCGACGGCATGGACGCCCTGCTGGCCATCGTACAAATGCCTCCGGGCATTCCGGTAGCTACCGTCGGCATCAACGGCGCGCTCAATGCCGGTATCCTGGCCGTGCAAATGCTGGCCGTAGGCGACGAAAAACTGGACGAAAAGCTGGCGGCCTATAAAGAAAATCTGAAAAAGAAAATCGTAAAGGCCAACGAAGAGCTAGCCAAAGTTTCTTTCCCGTACAAAACGAACTAATTATTTACCCGGTCAGGTAAGCAAGCGCAAGGCTGTAAACGGGGCGTTCGTCCCGTTTACCCTTCGCTTGTGAAAGCCTCCCCCGGTAGCCTCACCTTGTTATCTGCTTACAATGGATTATTTTAATTACAAACGCCGGAAGTCGTCGGTTGTCCGCATCGGCGATACGCCCCTGGGAGGCCCCCATCCTATCCGCATCCAATCGATGGCCAATGTCTCGACTATGGACACGGAAGCGGCTGTTCGCCAGGCTATCCGCATGATTGAAGCGGGCGCCGAATATGTACGTTTCACCGCGCAGGGCGAACGTGAAGCCCGCAACCTGGCAGAAATCCGCCGCCGGCTGACCGACGAAGGGTATACCACTCCGCTGGTAGCCGACATTCATTTCAACCCGCGTGCCGCCGATGTGGCTGCCGAAGAAGTGGAAAAGGTACGGATCAACCCCGGCAATTACGTAGATAAAGTAAAGACATTCAATCAAGTAGAATATACAGACGAAGAATATGCGGCCGAACTGCAAAAAATACGCGACCGTTTCGTGCCCTTCCTCGATATTTGCAAAGCCCACGGCACGGCCATCCGTATCGGCGTAAACCACGGCTCGCTCTCCGACCGCATCATGAGCCGTTACGGCGATACGCCTGAAGGAATGGTGGCTTCTTGCATGGAGTTCCTGCGCATTTGCCGCGACGAAAATTTCCCCGATGTGGTGATTTCCATCAAAGCCTCCAATACGGTCGTGATGGTACGCACCGTCCGGCTTCTGGTACGGACGATGGAAGCCGAAAATATGCACTATCCCCTGCACCTGGGGGTAACCGAGGCCGGCGAGGGAGAAGACGGACGTATCAAGAGCGCAGTGGGGATCGGTACGCTGCTGGCCGACGGCATCGGCGATACCATTCGCGTTTCGCTCAGTGAAGATCCGGAAGCTGAAATGCCGGTAGCCCGTTTCCTGGTAGATTATATTTGCGAACGGCAGGGGCATCCGGCTATCGAGGCAAGCCTTTCCAAAGGATTCGATCCGGTTCGCGCCACACGCCGTCCGACGCGCATGGTTGAAAATATCGGCGGCACCTGTCCGCCGCAGGTGATTGCCGACCGGAGCAACGGGGATTTCGAGTTCGATCCTTCGGCGCTGCCCGACTACCTTTACATCGGGAAAGAAGATCCGGATAATTTGCCGGATACGTTCCGGCTTATCGTGGACGCTCCCTTCTGGAAAGAACGCCCCAATGCTTATCCCTGCCTGATCGCTTCGGAAGCAGAGGAGCTGGCGAATTACCCTACGCCTTTGAAATTTATCCGCCTCACGCTGGGCGACCTGAACGATCGGATGCTCGATATTCTCCGAAAAGATCCGACGGTGGTGGTGATTCTCAGTACTTATCATCGCAACCCGCTGGGCGTTCAACGCGCCGCCATGCACCGGCTGGCGGATGCCGGCTGCGACGTACCGGTGATTTTGCACCGGGAATATCGCGAAAAAGAGATGGAGGCGTTGCAACTTAAATCGGCGGCCGACTTGGGCGCTCTTCTGTTGGACGGGTTCGGCGACGGGTTGATGCTCAAAGCCGACGGACTGCCGGGGACGGCGGCCGACCGGTGCATGTTCGGTATCCTGCAAGCTACGCGTTCGCGTATCAGTAAAACCGAATACATCTCGTGCCCGAGTTGCGGACGCACGCTGTATGACCTGCAAACTACGATTGCCCGGGTTAAGGAAGCTACTTCCCATTTGAAAGGGCTGAAAATAGGCATCATGGGGTGTATCGTGAACGGCCCGGGAGAAATGGCGGATGCCGATTACGGCTATGTGGGCGCCGGACGCGGACAGATCAGCCTTCACAAAGGCAAAGAGTGCGTAGTAAAGAATATACCCGAAGAAGAAGCGGTGGGACGTTTGATTCAGCTTATTAAGGAAAACGGGGATTGGCCGGACGGAAGCGGCAGATTTTAAATTATTTTATCGCTCCGAGGCGGCTCTCCTTTCGCGGACTGCCGCCTTTTTGTTTATCTTTGCTCTCGGTTTGCACTATCTTTGTCCGACACAAACGAAAAGGATTATACAGCGCTCGATTTGTCATTTCTTCGCCAGAAAAAACGCAGAAAGATCCGGTTCGCATACTAAATAGGAAAATATGAAAGTAAAAATTAAAAATACGTCGCACCATCCGCTACCGGCCTATGCGACGCCTCTCTCGGCCGGAATGGATGTCCGGGCCAACCTGACGGAGTCGGTCGTACTTCGACCCCTCGAACGAAAACTGATTCCCACCGGATTGTTTATTTCCCTTCCCCAAGGATACGAAGCCCAGATGCGGCCGCGCAGCGGGCTGGCGCTCAAACACGGCATCACCTTGTTGAATACGCCGGGTACCATCGATGCCGATTATCGCGGTGAAATCGGGGTTATCCTGATTAATCTTTCCGACGAACCTTTCACGATAGCCGACGGGGAACGCATCTGCCAGATGGTAGTGGCCCCCCACAGCCGGGTAGAGTGGGAACCCGCCGAATCGCTCGACGCAACCCAGCGGGGAGCCGGAGGTTTCGGCCATACCGGCAAGCAATAAGCGCGCACGGCAAGAAATACATAAAATGAATCAAACTGTTTTAACAGATAAAGAAAGGCAAAAAGCATGTATAAGCAGTTACTAGGTATTTTGTGGATAGGGTTGGCCACCATGATTATGCCGGCCGCAGCCACGCAGCCGGCCCACGGCCCTGCGGTAGCTCCCTCCCCCCCGCAATTAGCGACAAAAGATACGCTCTCTCCAGCCGCCACGCTAACGGATGCGGAAAAACGGAAATTCGATTATTTCTTCTACCAGGGACTCAACCTGAAAGCGGCCGGTAAATTCGATGCAGCCTACGATGCGTTTACGTATTGTCTGGCCATCGATTCGACGGCAGCCCCCTTACTCTACGAATTATCCTCTTTTTATGTACAATTGGATCGCCCCGACAAGGCAGTGGAAATGCTCAAACGCGCCGTGGCCAACAGCCGCGACAATTTCACCTATAAGATGGCCCTCGCCACGATTTCCCGCAACCTGGGCATGTACGGAGAAGCGGCCGAAGAGTTTGCCGAATTGGTAAAAGCTTACCCTGAAAAAGTGGAGTTGAACTATTACCTGGCCGACGCCCTCACCCAACAGGGGGAAATAGCTCAAGCAATCGAAGCCTACGACGCGCTGGAATCGGCCGTGGGCATGAACGAGGCGCTTTCCATGCAGAAATACAAATTGTACAGCCAGTTGGAACAGCCCGGAGCCGCTTTCGAGGAGATCGAAAAGCTGGCGGCCAAATATCCGATGGAGGCCCGGTACCAATTGGTGTTGGGCGATCTGCATCTGGAAAAAAAGGAACTGGAAAAAGCGCTGACGTACTACCGGAAAGCCCACGAAATCGACCCGGAAAGCCCTTATTATATCGTCTCGATGGCCAATTATTATGAAGCCAGCGGCGATAAGGAGGCAGCCGAAACCGAAATACGCAACGCCCTGGTCAACAACAAGCTCGACGTGGAGACGAAAGTGAATATTTTATCGCGTTATATCCTTAAATTACAACAAACCCGCCAAGGAACGGAAAGCGCCAACGCGCTTTTTCAGACCTTATTGGAACAGCACCCGGAAGATACCGACCTGAAACTGATGTACGGCAGCTTGCTGGCGGCGCAGGACAAAAAAGACGAAGCGAAATTCCAGTTTCAGATCGTAACCGAGATGGAGCCGGAGAATGCCGGCGCTTGGCAGCAATTGCTCGGGTTAGCCCTCAAATCGGAAGATATTCCGGAGGTGATCCGGATCTGTCGGAAATGCATCGAATTGTTTCCGGATGCGCCCGAGTATTATTTTTACCTGGGCATCGGGTATTACCAGGAAGGAAAATACCAGGAAGCCTTGGATACGTATGCGGCGGGCGTAAAAATCATCCCGGAGGAAAATCTCTCGCTCAAATCGGACTTTTACGGACAGATCGGCGATATTTATTACCAGATGAAGCAACTCGGCGAGGCTTATAAAGCCTACGACGAGGCCTTGAAATACAACGACAAGAATGTTGTGGTGCTCAATAACTACGCTTACTTCCTCTCGCTTGAGAAAAAAGACCTGAAAAAGGCCGAACGGATGAGCGCCCAATGCATCAAGCTGGAGCCCGATAATGCCACCTATCTGGATACCTACGCGTGGATTTTCTTCGTACAGGGAAATTACACGCTGGCGAAGATTTACATTGAAAGCGCCTTGGAAAAAGATACGACGAAAAGCGCCGAACTGGTCGATCATTACGGGGATATTTTGTACCGCTCGGGCGAAAAGGAGAAGGCCGTGGAGCAATGGAAAAAGGCGAAAGAGTTGGGTAAAGAAAGTGAGATATTGGATCGGAAAATAGCGGAAGAAACATATATAGAAGATGAACAGGCGAACTGACAAACGGATACGGACAGGGATCGGATGGTTTTGTATGCTCTTATTGCTTTTTTCGGGTTGTAAATCGGCCCGGAAAGTGGAAACGGTAACGGGCGGAAAAGCGAAAAGCGCGAAGGTGTTCTTTGCGGAAATGGAAGAGCAAGCGTTGCCCTACCGCACGTTGTCGGCCCGGCTGAATGCCGATTTGAAATTGCCGGGAAAGGAAATGAGTTCGCGCGTCGAACTGAAAATCGTGAAAGATAGCGCCTTGCTTCTTTCGGTACAACCTTTTCTGGGCATCGAAGTGTTCCGCGCCGAGCTGACCACCGACAGCATCAAAATACTCGACCGCCTGGGCAAACGGTATGTTGCTGAAAATTATGAAAACCTGCGGGGCCAGACGCCCATCGAATTCAACTTTTATAATTTGCAAGCGCTTTTTACCAACCGCTTGTTCTTGCCCGGCGAACGGGAAGTGACGCCTGGGTTGTACCACCGTTTCAAATTGCAGCAAGAAGGGGCGTCAGCCGAAATCAAGGCGAAGGATCGGATGGGCTTGCATTATCTTTTTCAGGCCGATGGCGAAGGCAAATTGCTGTCCGCCCGGGTTTCCGACGCATCCGACCGCTATGCGCTCGACTGGGTGTATACCGATTTCCGAATCGCAGCCCAGCATCCTTTTCCGATGCGGATGGATGTCAACCTGTTTTCGGAAGGGCACAATGAGGGGGGAATGATTTTGTATTTTTCGCGTCTTCAAACGGATGTGCCGTTGAATATGGAATTTTCAATTCCCTCGAAATATAAGCGGATTACGTTTGCACAAATCCTTAAATCGATCGGTAACGCAGGCAAATAATATGAAATACGGTTGGATTTTTCTTTTTCTGTGGAGTTGTTTTCTGGTTTCGGCACAAAATTCCGAAAAGGTAAAACAGCTTGAAAAACAGCGCAAAGAGGCGTTGGCAGAGATTGAACTGACCAATCAGTTGCTGGTGGAGACAACCGAAACGGCCCGCAATTCGCTAAGCCGGCTCAATTTGCTTTCGCAGAAGATACTGGCCCGCAAAAAGGTGGTGAGCCTGCTGAACCAGGAAGTAGCGGAGATCGATAAGCGAATGGCGGAGATGCGCCGCCAGATCGGGAAGCTGGAAAAGGAATTGGGAGGCAAACGAATGAATTACAGCAAGTCGGTGCAGAGCATGTATAAGCGGCATAGTTCCGAGGATAAGCTTTTGTTTATTTTTTCAGCTAAGAGTTTTACCCAATCGCTCCGGCGTATCCGGTATTTGCGGGAGTATGCCGACTGGCAGAAGCGGGAGGCGGCCGAAATTGTGGGTAAGCAGCGGGAGATAGCCGTGAAACAGGCCGAACTGGAAAAAACAAGGGCCGAAAAACAGGCGTTGTTGGGTTCGCGCGAGGAAGAAACCAAACAGTTGCAATCGGAAGAAAGCAGCCAGAAAGAAGAGGTGCAGCAACTGAGCAAGAAGCAAAAAGAACTGAAAGCCGAATTAGCGAAAAAGAAACGACAGGCGGATGCGCTCAACCGCCAGATTGAAAAGCAGATTGCGGAAGAAATAGCCCGGGCGGAAGCGGAAGCCAAAGCGGCCCGGGAGAAAGCGGAGCGGGAACGCCGGGCGCGCGAGAAAGCGGCTTCGAAAGGGGAAAAGACGGCACCCCCCGCTACCGAACCGGCACGCGAAGAACGGGTGGCAGACTCGAAAGGGGGATATGCCATGACCAAAGCGGAAAAACGGTTGTCCGACGATTTTGCCGGAAACCGGGGGCGTCTGCCTTTCCCGGTAGGCGGCCGGCATACGATCGTGGCCAGTTTCGGCGAACAACAGCATCAGGAACTTAAATATGTGCGCACGAGCAATAGCGGCATCGATATCCAAACTACGCCGGGAGCGGATGCCCGGGCGGTGTTCAACGGGGTGGTGACGCGGGTATTTGTAGTGCCGGGTTATAATAATTCCATTATCGTGCGCCACGGGAATTACCTGACGGTGTATAGTAATTTGAGCGAAGTGTATGTAAAAGCGGGCGATCAGGTTTCCACGCGGCAGCCGATCGGACGGATTTTTGTGGATTCGGAAGGTGGGAATACCACGATCCTGCATTTCCAGCTCTGGAAAGAAAAAACGAAACTTAATCCGGCGCCCTGGCTGGAATAAGTATGGGGAGGGATTTTTAGCCGGAGAAGAAAAACAGAGCGGGAAGATAAAACGTTTCTTTTAGTTTCGTGCGTTTTCGGCTCACGGCAAATTAGCTCGGTGGAAAGTACTTGTTATTTCCAAACTCCAACCATAGCGGGATATTATCCTGTTAGGAGACTTGTTTTATCAGAGGGGGGGTATCGGCTATTTTCGGGAAGGCGCATTCTCACGGTTTGATCCGTTTTTTACAGGGATTTCTCCTTTTCTTTTGCTTTGTCTTCCGGTTTCTTTTTCCGGAGAATTTGCCGCAAGGCGGTAAGAAAATACGTCCAGTCCGCCCGGCCGGGTATAAATTCACGCAGCCGGGTTCGGGTTTTCCATTTAAACACCAGTAAAGAGAAAAGCAGCATCGCGCAGAAAGCGATACTGCAACTCACGGCCGAGCCGGTCACGCCGTAACGCGGTATCAATACGTAACCTACTGCTACCAGTGTGAGCAAACCTACACACGAACTGGCGGCGCTGTACCGGATTTTCCCGCTGCCGATAAAATAATGGCTCAGAATGCTATTGCAGCCCAAGGCAATGATCCCAACGGAAAGGCCCGTAATAACCCGCCGCATACCGCTGAATTCGGGAGTGAACAGGTAGTGGGTATAGACCCATTCGGGAATGAGCAGAATCACGATCATTACAGCGGTCATCGCACAGCCGGTAAGCTTGAAAAGCTGAAGGGTGATTCGTTTTTGTTCGGCGGCGGAAGGGGTTTTGGCTACGCTGTTGTATTCGATAAAGCTGACGCTCCGGCTGATGTGCCAAACGCTTTCGGATATTTTGGTACCGGCGTCGAGCAAGCCCACGCTTGCCAGGCCGGCAAAACGTTGAATAAGAAAATAATTCAAGCGGGTGGCGCCTACTTCGGCCAGGTTATCGGCGCCGCTCCACAATCCGTAGGCGAACATTTCTTTCAGAATGGTGGGGAGAGGTGTCGTAATTTCTTTTTCATTTTTCACCGAAGCCGAACGAAAATAAGGCAATAGCAAAAGCGCGCTGACCAGGAAAGCGATGCCATTGGTAATGTAGACGCCCCAGACGTAGGATTGTACTTCTTCTTTATGAGCGATATAATAGAAACAGAGAAGGGTGAAAAAGAGCAGGCCGCCTTGTAAGATAAAGGTCAGGTTAAACCCGACGATATGGTCTTTTCCCAACAAAAACCGGGCGTTTACCGCGACCAGCGAATTAAGTACGCCGAGCAGGTAAATATCGAACCCGTAGCCTGCCGGCAGCATACCGGCCAGATACATGCCTGCGCAGGCCAGGGCCGAACCGACTAGCGCCCAGAGATAGGCAGGTAAAAAGATGACCGGCATGGAGTAGCGATGCATAAAATACACGATGGTATTTCCACAGAGGATACTGTTGAAAATCACAGCGATATTGATCGACGCCATAATTAGCCCCACCATGCCTACCCCTTCCACGCCCAACGCTTTGGCATTGATAAAAATCAACGCCAGGTTCAAAAAGGCGATCAGGTAGCGGGTGCCGATCGTACCGAGAATCTTTTTAAGCATACATCTTTGTTTTACCGGGTTTGTTCCTCAGCCGGGGTTATAACGACAGGCCGTCGAGCAACCGGACATAGGTGTCGATCGCTTCGCGTATTTCCATCAGCTCGATGTATTCGTCGGCTGCGTGGGAACGCGACGACGCCCCGGGGCCTATTTTGACGGAAGGAAAAGGCATCAGGGCCTGGTCGCTGAGCGTAGGCGAACCGAAGGGTTCTTTTCCCATAAGCAATGCCCGTTGTACGAAAGGGTGTTCCAAATCGGTACGGGTGGAGTTCAGCCGGAAACTGCGGGCTTTGATCTCGCAATGTACTTCCCGGGCGATGAGCGCGAAGAGTTTTTCATTGGGATAAAACTCGTTAGTGCGTATATCGACGGTGAAGGTGCAGCGGTCGGGCACTACGTTATGTTGCGTACCGGCCTGGATAAGGGTGACGGTCATTTTCACCGGCCCGAGGAAATCGCTTTTTTCGGGAAATTGATAGGTATGGAACCAGTTGATTTCGTTTAAGGCTAGGCTGATGGCGTTGATGCCTTCGTTGCGCGCGGCATGGCCGGCTTTGCCGTAACAGGTGCAGTCCAGCACCATCAATCCTTTTTCGGCTACGGCCGGTTGCATGCCGGTGGGTTCGCCTACAAGGGCGAAGGTGATGGGGGGCAAATCGGGCAAAACGCTTTCGAGGCCGCCTTTGCCGGATACTTCTTCCTCGGCGGAAGCCAGAAAGATTAAGTTATAGGGTTGGGATTTGGAGGCGAGTTGCGCGAAGGCTGCATAGAGGGAGACAACGCTGGCGCCGGCATCGTTGCTGCCCAGGCCATAGAGTTTTCCTTCGTCGGTTTCGTCGGCGCAGAAGGGATCTTTTGTCCATCCGGCAGCGGGCTTCACGGTATCGATATGCGAGTTCAAAAGCAGGGTCGGCCGGCCCGCATCGAAACCGGGCGCAGTGATCCATAGGTTGTTTCCTTTCCGGGATACCGGCCAGCCGGCGGCTTGCCAGGCGGTTTGCAGATAGTCGGCTACGGCTTGTTCGTCGCGGCTGAAAGAGGGGCGCCGGATCATTTCTTTCAATAAATCGATAGCTTCGTAATAAAGTTCCACGTTGATAGGGTATTATGCTTTTGTTAATTTTTTTTATTCGGTAGCGGGGGTTGGCCACGGAGTGGCTGCGGGGTAGCCCGTCACAGTTACAGACGGTTGCAGGAGGTTGCGACAGTCTGTTTTATTCGCGGGCGGTTTCGTCGGCCTCCAACAGGGCCTTCACCCGGTCGCGGTCGGAGGTGAGTTGCGCGCGAAGCGCCTCCAGCGAGTCGAAGCGTTTATCTGCCCGCACGTATTGAATGAAAGAGACGGTGATTTCTTCTTGGTAGATATCTCCCGAGAAATCCAGGATATTGACTTCCAAGCTGATATGCTCGCCGTTTTGCAAGGTGGGCCGGTTGCCGATATAGAGCATGCCTTTGTAGCGTTGGCCGGCCAGATCCACCCATACGGCATAGACGCCGATGCCGGGGATTACTTTAAAGGGATCGTCCACGCGGATATTGGCCGTAGGGAAACCTAAGGTACGTCCTACTTTATATCCGCTCACGATGTGTCCCTTTAATTGGTAAGGGTAGGTAAGCCATTCGGCGGCGGCTTCTACCTCGCCTTGGGCGAGTTGTTTGCGAATCACGGAGGAGCTTACGGCAATCCGTCCTTCGGCGTAGGGCGAAGCTTGGATGACTTGCATGCCGCAGGCAGCGCCATAGGTTACATATTGCTCGAAACCGTCGGCCCGGTCGCGTCCGAAACGGTGGTCGTAACCGATCAGCAAGCTACGTACGTGGAGCTGCCGGCAGAGTACGGAGGTGATAAATTCGCGGGCCGTGAGCCGGGCCAGGTCGGGCGTAAAATCCAACACGATGCCATAATCTACGCCGGTAGCCGACAGATAGCGTATTTTTTCCTCGAAAGAATTCAGGAGCTTGGGTTGATAATCCGATTGCAAAACGGCGCGGGGATGTTCGGCAAACGTAATCACGGCCGAAGGAAGTTGCTGACACCGGGCCACGCTTTTCAGTTCGTCGATGAGGAAACGGTGCCCCCGGTGTACGCCGTCGAAAAAGCCGATCGTAGCAACCAAGCCGCTTTCCGGCAGAAGGCCGGTATCTTTAATTACAATCATCCGTAAACTTCGTTTCTGTTTCAATAGTCTGGCAAAGATAGCGCAAACCGAGCGCAGAGGCAAAATCGTTTGTCTATGCCGAGGTGCAGCCTATCTTCGCTTTTCGAAGCAAAGATACGGAATGTTACGAAATAATCTCTTACATTTGGCGGTCGAACGCTAAGTCTTATCGGTATGCATACACAAAAATCACTCTTTTTATCGGTCTTGTTTTTCTTTATCGGACTAGTGGCCAGGGCGGAAAAGGGCGCCGAACAGAAAATCGTTTCGCGCCAGGGCGAAAAATGGTGGGGAGGCATGGTGGCCCTGGGTTCGCAGATGCCTTTCGGGGAAAATCTCCGTTTGTACGATCTT
This sequence comes from Tannerellaceae bacterium, assembly GCA_048403675.1. Taxonomy (GTDB): domain Bacteria; phylum Bacteroidota; class Bacteroidia; order Bacteroidales; family Tannerellaceae; genus Parabacteroides. The sequence continues at coordinate 18,360 of DBFJSK010000505.1, forward strand.
TCGCGCGAGAATCTGAATAATCAGAATGTGCCTTTTTTGCTTTCTTCCCAGGGGCGGTATATCTGGGCGGAGCAGCCTTTTGCGTTTCGGATGGAAAAAGGTGATTTGTATCTTTCGGGCGTCCCCGAGGTAACTCCCATACAGGCGGGGAAGAATTTGCGCGAGGCTTATCTGGCGGCGTGCACGCGTCATTTTCCGCCTTCGGGGCAATTGCCGGACTCCTTGTTTTTTTCGATGCCGCAGTATAATACGTGGATCGAATTGGTGTATAACCAGAATCAGAACGATATTTTAGCGTATGCACGGAAGGTGGTGGAGAACGGTTTTCCCACAGGCGTATTTATGGTGGATGACAATTGGCAGAAATATTACGGAAATTTCGAATTTAAACCGGAGCGTTTTCCCGATCCTAAAGGGATGGCGGACGAGTTGCATCGGATGAGATTCCGTATCATGCTGTGGATTTGTCCGTTCGTAAGTCCGGATAGTCCGGAATTTCGCCAGGCGCAGGCGCAAGGTTATTTAATTAAGAAAAAAGGGACGGACCAGGCGGCTATCATCCCGTGGTGGAACGGGTATAGCGCTTGTTACGATATGAGTAATCCCGAGGCGTCAAAAGCGTTGAAAGCTCAGCTCCGGGAGATGCAACAGAGGTATGGCATCGACGGGTTCAAATTCGATGCCGGGGATATTTCGCATTATACGGATCCTTCGTTGGCTTTTCATGATACGACAGCGACGCCTGCTATGATGTGCGGGTATTGGGCTAAACTGGGGCTGGATTTCCCTTTCAACGAGTATCGGGCGGGCTGGGAAATGGGAGGCCAGGCGTTAGTGCAACGCCTGGGCGATAAGGATTATTCCTGGAACGCCGTCGGCTTGCTGATTCCGGATATGCTTTCGGCTGGGTTGCTGGGGTATGCGTATACGTGCCCGGATATGATCGGGGGCGGCCAGTTCGGCTCTTTCCTGGGTGTGGATCAAACGCAACTCGATCAGGAGTTGATCGTTCGTTCGTGCCAGGTACATGCCTTGATGCCGATGATGCAATTTTCGGTAGCTCCCTGGCGTATTTTAGATGCCGAACATCTGGCAATCTGCCGCCGATATGCCCGTTTGCACGAAGCCATGGGACCTTATATCCTGCAACTGGCCCGGGAATCGGCCCGTACGGGGGAGCCGATCGTGCGCTCGATGGAATATATGTTTCCTCATCAGGGTTTCATCGATTGTAAAGATCAGTTTATGCTGGGCGATAAATATTTGGTCGCTCCTGTCGTTACGCCCGAACATAAACGCAAAGTCATGCTCCCCAAAGGACGCTGGAAAGACGAGCAAGGCAAGTCATTTAAAGGCCCGCGCATCCTGGAGCTTGATGTACCCCTCGACAGGTTGCCCTATTTCGAAAAGTTATCCAAATAAAGGGATATTTCAGGCAATGAAGAAGAACAGCCGGCTTTGAACTAAAGATAGTGCAAACCGAGCGCAGAAACAAACTCTGTTTGGTTAGGCCGAGGTGCTGCCGAGCTTCGTTTTATTTGAGAGCAAAGATAGTGTAAACCGAAAGCCGAAACAAATCCTGTTTGGTTCGGCCAAGGTGCCCCCTATCTTCGTTCTATTTGAAACAATGATAAATAAGAATTTCATCTAAATTTCAAACAAGGGGGGGGCGTCTCTGGTAGAGCTTTCCGGAGAACGCCCCCTTTCGGAAATGCCATTCCCCCCTTCCCTACTCCAACCTGCATCTTCGGTATGCTGCCTGATCTTTTTATTTTCCTGTTTTCTCCGAGGCTCGGTTAACACGCTAATTGTCTGAAAAATAAACAGGTGGCCATCTCTGTGAGACAGCCACCTGTTCCGTTTAAACGATTATTAAAATGTGGTCCCACTTGGGCTTGAACCAAGGACTCCCTGATTATGAGTCAGGTGCTCTAACCAACTGAGCTATAGGACCCATTCGGAGATACTACCGAAATCGGGTGCAATATTACGGTTTATTCCCGAGATATGCAAGGATTGAAAAAGAAAACTTGAAAACAGGGGGCGTTTCCATCCACATAGAATACTAAGGGATTTTGGGACGCGGCCTGAAAGAAGAAATAAAAAACAGACCGGAGATAAAAAATCCTACCTGCCTTTCGGGGAAGGAAACAAGCCCTTTTCCGGAAAGACAGGCAGGAAATAGAAAGAGAGAAAATTTCTATTTTTCGGTATTCTCCGCGCCGGCGAATTCCATCAGGTAAGCTTTGATAAAACCGTCGATTTTGCCGTCCATCACGCCGTTTACGTCGGAGGTCTGGTAGTTGGTGCGGTGGTCTTTTACACGGCGGTCGTCGAAAACGTAACTGCGTATCTGCGATCCCCATTCGATTTTCTTTTTTCCCGCTTCTACCTTTTGCTGTTCGGCCATCCGGCGTTTCATCTCAAAATCGTATAGCATCGAACGCAGCAGGCGCATGGCGTTTTCGCGGTTATCCAATTGCGAACGGCTTTCGGTATTTTCAATCAGGATTTCACGGGTTTCGCCCGTTTCCGGATCTTTGTAGTTGTAACGCAGACGCACGCCGGTTTCCACCTTGTTCACGTTCTGGCCGCCGGCGCCTCCCGAACGGAAGGTATCCCAGGTGTAATCGGCCGGATTGATTTCGATCTCGATCGTATCGTCGACCAGCGGAGTGACAAAGACCGAAGCAAAAGAGGTCATTCGCTTTCCCTGAGCGTTGTAGGGGGAGACACGCACTAACCGGTGCACGCCGTTTTCACCTTTCAGGTAACCGTACGCGTAATCGCCTTCCACCTGCATGGTGACGCTCTTGATACCGGCTTCGTCGCCTTCCTGCAAGGTGTTGATCGTCAACTTATAGCCGTTGGCTTCCGCCCAGCGGGTATACATGCGCATCAGCATCGAGGCCCAGTCCTGGCTTTCGGTGCCACCGGCGCCGGAATTGATCTTCAGCACGCAACTCATCTGGTCGGCTTCTTCGCGGAGCATGTTTCGGAATTCCAGGTTTTCGAGAAGCTCGGAGGCTTTGCGATAAGCTTCGTCAAGCTCTTCTTCGGTGATGATTTCCTCTTTCACATACTCGTAAGCCAGTTCCAATTCGTCGGTGGCGGCTTGTACTTCGCTATATAATTCGATCCATTTTTTCAGCTCTTTCACTTTTTTCATCTGGACTTCGGCCCGTTTGGCGTCTTCCCAGAAACCGGGATCCTGCGTACGCAGTTCTTCTTCTTCTAATTGAATGGACTTTCCATCGATGTCAAAGATACCCCCTCAGCGCCTCTACGCGCTCCAACACGTTATGTAGTTGGTCTGATGTAATCATAATGTTTTCGTTTTTTATTGTTTTGTTTTCGAAGATAAGACAAAGCGGATACAAAGCAAAGAAAACCGGAAGATACCGGAAGTGTTTCTATCTCCGCTTTTCAAAGCAAAGACAGTGCAAGCTGCGTGCAGAAGCACATTCACTTGACTTTTACCAAGGTACAACCAGCATTCGCTTATGGGAAGCAAAGATAGAATAAAAAACCGAGAATAAAAACAGGGGCCTTCCTCACCTGCGGACGGCCCCTGCTCTCAAAAGAAAAACTATTTTCGTAATTTATTCCACGCCCCTATTCATTCCAAAGATCCGGGATCGGTTCGTATCCCCGGGCCGCTTCGGGCTGCCGGTGGAAAGGAGGACAAATACCCGAATGGACGTCGTACAAGCGTGCGGCTGTTTCCATCATCGCTTCGACTTGTTCTTTATAGGGACGGTCGGTGACGTCGATCAGGCCGCAATTGTAATTTTCTCCGTCGCCACGCCCCGTCAGATCCTGGTCGCACCACTGGAAATAACCGGTTCCGATCAATCCCGGATGGGCATAGGCATTTTCCGTATAATAACGGTAAGCGACGCCCCGCTCCGTTTCCGAATTGACCTGCCAGAGCGATTGGGCCAGCCCTCGGTCGATACACCCGAAATGATATTCGCCGATAATCATGGGAAGATTCGTCAACGCAAGCGCCTTGTCCATCATGCCGGGCTGGGGGGAAAGTGCGTAATGATTAAAGCTCAATACGTCGAAAGCCTGCCCGCATATTTTCAGAATAGCCGGATCGAGCACACCGATATTGCCAAAACGGATACCGAGATTCAAATGGTGCGGATCGTGTTGTTTCAACACCCGGTTAGTGGCTAAAAGGAACGTGCGAAAAGTCTGGAAAACAAATGCCTTGCGCGCTTCGGGCGTATCTCCGTTTTCCTGCAAATAAGCTTCCAACGCGGCTCGGATGGGACGCTCTTTGCCGGCCAGGATCAGGCTGCATAACCGGGCTTCTTCATTCAGCCACGCCGGTTCGTTGCCGATAAAATAACCGATCAGCCAGGGGTTGTTTTTATAAGGTTCGACAAAAGCTTTCAGGTTTTTCTGGAGCATGACCTCAAACCCGGGCGCATACACATCCGAAAGGCCCATCAGTTCGTATTCGATTCCCACCTCGCTGAGCGGAATGAGGAAAGCTTTCCGATTCATGCGCATAATTTCGGGATCCGACCAGTTGGCGATGGTATTCAAGCCCCACTTATCCATTCGTTTAAATACAAGTTCTTTCGATTTCTCGGGAAAAGCGTCGCCGAAACGCCGGTATTGATTCCACAAGCCGAACGAAAGAGGGATTTTTCCCCGGCGATCGGGACGGCCGAAACGTTGCATCAAACCAGCGGGGGGCAGAGCTTGATACATTCCTTCCCGTTTTTCCGCATCCCTCACATTACCGCCGCCGCCCACATGGACGCAATCGATACCTACCGACAAAAACAGATACCCTTCGGGATCGACAAACCACCAGCGCCCGTCGATTTTCTCCGTCCGGAAGAAACCGGTAGCCTCGACACGTTGTTGTTTATAACCGCCGAAACGGGTATACCCATAGGCTTGTGTACTGATTGTTTCGTTTTCTTCTGCGGCCCATTCCTGTTGTAACTGAGCCAGCGAACGGGCTTTCTCCGGATAGTCGACCAAGTTTGCCTGTCCCAGCGAATCGACTGCCGGCTTAGTTTCCATATACAGATCGCCCGGATCGTCGACAGCCAATGTGACCGAACGAATTTCCAGCACCGGATTGCCTATCGGCTTGCGCATCCGAAAGCCGATGGAATCGACGCCGTGCATCGGGCTGCGCCGCCCGCCCAGATTCACCCAGCCAGTATAACGGGCATGGTTGAAAGTTGCGGCCAAATCCACCGCCGGATCGGGCAGTTCGGTAAAATATTTCAACGGAATAGCCAGTTTATTCCAAGCATTCGGCACGTAGCTCATCACCCGCAATTCATTGTATCCTTCGGCGGTAGTAAACCCGAGTTGGAAACGTTGGGAAGTACTGATCTTATATTCGATCACCACATACTTATAATCGTCCCAATCGGCCGGAAGCTCCGGATTCAACGCTTTCAAGGCAAATTTTTGTCCCGACACTTCTTTCGAACTATCGAACATTAGCTTACGGGCGGAAGGGGCAGGCGCACATTGTAGCAACAAGACTGCGGCTAGTACCCAACCTATACTTTTGAGATGTTTTTTCATACGATTGATTATATTAATTAACTATTTTATACAGATAGAGAGAAGAGCGAACCATCCTAAAAAGTATTTTTCCATCTTTGCCGCCCACCGCCAACGAAGTAGAACGCCCGGGCAGCCGGATGACCCCGGCCGGTTCGCCTTTGCCGTGCCATGCATAAATAAGGTTGCCGGCCACGTATACCCGCCCTTCGCGATCGACTGCCGAACCGCATTCGCCCTGTTTCACAAAGGTACACAGATTCGACAAAGTTCCGTCGGCACGCCCTCCGATTTTCACCCAACGGCCGTTAAACGCGCCGGAAACATAAAAAAGTTTCTCCGGAACAACTTCCACCACCGAGGAAGCTCGCAACAAAAAAGATGAAGCGGAAATCGTCTGTCCGCCCTCCCTCTGCGGCTCCGGCATAGCCTGCCCTTTCGGACAGGGCGCCCAAAGCCCAAAGCCTCAAGCATAAAACCGAAAATACAAGTTCGGATACTACTCAGGTGTATTCAGTTTAGCATTCAGCAATTCGTCATATTGCGGAATCGGGAACAGATAATCCTTCTCCGTAACCGCATGCAAAGGCTGATTATCGGCCGGATCCTTTTTAGCCACTATGGCCTGCACGATTTCCAAGCGCACCATATCGAACCACCGGCACCGTTCACCGCAAAGCTCCCACGCCCGCTCCCACACACATTTATCGATGAAATCGGGTGTAGAAAGACCAGCCAACTCCTCCAAACCGGCCCGCTTGCGGATGGCATTCACCCCCTCGTACGCTAACGCATCGGGAGCTCCCGAACGGGCTTTCGCCTCCGCATACGTCAGTACCGTCTGGCTATAGCGCAACATACGCATCGGAATAGACGAAGAAAAACTATAATAATTAGGCGCCTTGTCGCTCTTCATCAACTTTTTATAATAAGGTCGCGGATTCTTCAATTGCTGCCAGCTCAAAACCGTACCGTCTTCCTTCGCCACTTCCGTAGCAAAAGTAGCCTCTTTCCGCGGCCCTTCCGGGAACTCGTTAAAAAACGTGAGTTCGGCAAAAGCCACATCCCACCCCCCTAATTCGCCCGGATACGCCCAGAAGCCATACATCGCATTCGTGGTATTGCCGTTCGACTGATTGCAAGGAATCGTAAAAATATCCTCCTTATTCATCCCGGCATTCGTTTCATCATTCTCGTAAAGCACCGCATACGAATCCTCCAGATCGAACCCATACTTCGCCCGATCGTCGATCACCTTCTTGGCCGTCTGCGCCGCCAAGGCGTACTTATCCGTTTCCTTCAGCGGCCATCCAGCCTCCGACAAATACACCTCTGCCAACACAGCCAGCGCCGAACCGCGATTGGGACGTCCCGGCTCCCCGTTCCGCCGGCTATCGCCCAGCATTTCCACGGCTTTCCCCAAATCCGATTCGATCTGCGTATAAATCGCCTTAATCGGAGACACCTCTTTCTGCAAATCCTCCAAATCGAACTTTGCCGTCAGCATCAAAGGCAATCGCCCATGACAGCGCACCAGCCAGTAATAACTGTAAGCGCGGATAAAATAAGCCTCGCCGGCAATCATCCGGATCACCGCTTCGTCACCCTGGCAACCTTCATAATGTTCCAACACATTATTCGCCCCCTGAATTGCCTTGTAACAACCCCAATAAACCGACGGTGAACTGGAATTCGTATTTTTCACATCATACCGGTCGAACTCCTGCGTATTTCCAGTTCCCGGCGGACACGTCAGGTCGTCGCCGCCCAACGTCATTTCGGTAGCCCAGCCGTTATTAAACCCATACGTCCAGCAATTTGCCCATCCCCGGTACGCCCCGGTCAAAGCCGCATCCAAGCCATTCTGCCGGGCCAGCACATTATCAAAGACCTTTCCGCGGGTATCTTCTTCCAAAAAATCCGAACAACCCGTATGCAAACCGGCCGCAGCCGACAAAAGGGCGGCATATAAAACTATCTTTTTCATGATTCTATTCGATTAACAATGAATTAAAACGTGATTTCCAAACCTACCGTATACGTCCGCGAGTTCGGATAAGCCCCATAATCGACGCCCTGGTTAATATCCGATCCGGATTCGCCGCCCCCCAGGTTGCTCGATTCCGGATCGATCCCTT
>DBFJSK010000506.1:0-1798 GCA_048403675.1 Tannerellaceae bacterium
CGCCGGTCGTGAACTTAGAGTGATAAACTAAATCAAAAAAATAATAAACCAACTAAATTCCTGCGAATGTATGAATTATGCAGTAAAAAGCATGACCGGTAAAGTTGAAAAAACTTTAGGAATGCGAAAAATCCTTTTTATGGCGAAATTGCTCGTACTCTTGCTAGCTGCCGGTAGCCTTCAAGCCTTCGCCGCCGTGACCTATTCCCAGTCGGCCCGCCTGACGTTGGATATGGAAAACGCTACTGTAGCCCAAGTACTGACGAACATCGAAAAGCAAACCCAGTTCTATTTCACCTATAGCGTGAAAGAAATCAACGTACAACGCAAAGTATCTGTCCATGCCCAGGAAGAACAGATAGAAACCATCCTTCGGCGCCTATTCAACCCGAAAGAGGTACGCTATGTCATTAACGACCGGCACATCGCTTTATACAAAGCCACTTCCGCCGAACCAGCAAGCCGCCCCCAGCCGAACCAAAAAACACTTACGGTGAGCGGTGTGGTGAAAGATACCCACGGCGACCCGGTAGTGGGCGCCTCCATCGTGGCAAAAGGCACAACCAACGGCACCGTCACCGATATGGACGGCCGTTATAGCCTGGCCAACGTAGCCGAAGGACAAACCCTGTCGTATTCGTTTATCGGTATGAAGACCCAGGAAGTCAAAGCCGGTAAAACCACCATCAACGTAGTGTTGCAGGAAGACGCCATCGGGCTGAACGAGGTCGTGGCCATCGGCTACGGCTATGTGAAAAAGAAAGACCTGACAGGAGCCGTTTCCACCGTCTCGGCCGACGACATGGTGATGGGAGGTACCGTTAGCAATGCCGCCCAGGCACTACAGGGGAAAACGGCCGGCGTGCAAGTATCCCAAAGCTCGAAAGCCCCGGGCGGTACGATCTCCGTGCGCGTTCGCGGGAGCAACTCCATCAGTTCCACCAACGAGCCGCTGTATGTAGTAGACGGGTTCCCCTCTACCGAAGGACTGAATATCAACCCGAACGACATCGAGTCGATGCAGATCCTCAAAGACGCTTCCGCTACCGCCATTTACGGAGCTCGCGGAGCCAACGGGGTGGTATTGATTACCACCAAACGCGGAAAAGCCGGCGAGAACAAAATCTCCTACAACGGCTATGTGGGCGCCCAGAAAATTCAGAATCCCTTCGATTTCATCAACGCCAAAGAATATATGAATCTGCAAAACGCCTTGTATCAGGAGATAGAAGGCCAGGAAGGGAATCCGAACGGCGCCTATACGCCCTCGCAATTACAGTCTGACGTGGATACCGACTGGTTGAAAGAATGTACGCGCGTAGGTTTGGTACAAGACCACAACGTGCAGTTCCGCGGCGGTTCCGAAAAAACCAAAGTCCTCACCAGCCTGGGCTATTATATGCAGGAAGGTATTCTGAAAAATACCGATTTCAACCGGATTTCCGGCCGCGTAAATGTAGACCAGACCATCAACGACTTTATCAAAGCCGGGGCTACTATGTACGCCCACCGGGAAAAATCGAAATACCAGGAATACAGCGGCAATATCGTTAATTCGAATGTACTGCTGAGCGTGATGAGTTACGACCCCACTGTGTTACCCTACAATTCCGACGGTTCGTACGGCCGGGTGCCGGGCGGGCGGGGCGATAACCCGCTGGCCAATTTGCTGGAACGTAAAAACGATATGACCAACGACAAATTCAATGGGACGGCCTTCGTCGAAGTCAATCCCTTTGCCGGATTTACCGCTAAAGCAACGGCTGGGGTGGAATTGCTGCACAACTTCAAAGGCACG
>DBFJSK010000507.1:0-7741 GCA_048403675.1 Tannerellaceae bacterium
AAAGCGACCTCGATTTTTGGAAGAAGATGTTTTCGGAACATCATTTTAAACCGAAATTCATCTACTGCACGCGCACCCCATGTAGCGAAGAAGCTTCGGGCGTGAAGCAATGCCTGAAATTCACGCCCTATGCCTCTTCTCTTTTTTGGATTTGTATCGACAGCGATTACCGCTATCCCACCGAAGACGTTTTACTGGCCCGTCAGCCCTATCTGCTGCACACCTATGTACATTCCATCGAAAACCATTACGCGCACGGCGACCGGTTGAATGCGGTTTGCAAAGAAGCTTGTGGTTGCGAAAACCGTCTGTTCGATTTCAAGGCGTTTCAACAAGCCTATTCGGAAAATTTATATCCGTTGTTTCTTTGGTTGATCGAACATTGGGTTCATGCCTTATCCGGCTGGCAGCCTTCCGATGTGCTGCAATGCATCAACGAAAGCTACGAAGGGATTGGGCGCCGCAATGCGCAAGAATTTGCCACCCTGATCCTCGAAAAATTGAACAAAGAGGTGAAACGGCAAACGGAAAACTTAACAAAAACGTATCCTGCCAGACAGCCCGAGGCCCGCAGATCGCGCTTATCCGCCTTGGGTATTACGCCGCAAAATACGCTTCTTTATATCCGCGGCCATAATGTGCGCTGGTTGATGGAAGCGGTAGGGGCGGCGGTGGTCGATGATCTTTTAAAAGCCGAGAAGGAGAAATTGGGAAAGGATACTGAGGCCATCCAGGCTTTGTATAGGAAAAAAAAGAATCTGCGGTCTATTTTTACGGAACCGGCTTTGCGTTTGACCTATCCCGAAATCCGGCAATTATCGGATGACATTCGGAATATGCTGCGCGAATTGCCTGAAAAAGGCGTTGAAAAAGATGCCGAAAAAGACGCTGAAAAAGATGCTGAAAAAGGCGCCGAAAAAGAAAAAGATTGATCGGCAAAAAACTATTTTCTAATTTATGTTTTGTTGTATAGGGGAAAAAAACCAGTCCGCACTTCCCGGGCGGTAACCTGGTGGCCCTCTTAAAAAAGAAGAAGTTTATGTTAAAAAGAGATTTGATTATGATCCAGATCGAGGAGTTGGGCAAGGCCATCGCTCAACTTACGTGGAATCGCCATGAGCATACGCCCGATCCGAATCCGGAATTGGTGGCCGGTATCTACCGAAGTTTGCAAGTAGACCGCGCACTGCTGATGGAAACGGAGCCGGAAGAACTGCGGGCACGCCTGGACGGCGACGATAAAGCGGGCTTGCAACGCATGGAGCTGGCGGCCAAGACTTTGCTGGAAGAGAGCTATCTGGTGACTACAAACGAAGGGGCGCTTCTGCGCTCGAAAGCGAAGGAATTGCTTGCGTTCGTGCAACAAAACGATACGACTTTTTCGCTGGAACGGATGGCGCTTTTGGCTGATAAGGAGTAAGATGGCCGGTTTTCTTTTCCCCCGCGCCGCGCCGCGCAGGAAACCCGCTTTTCATCGGGCGTAAAGCGAACCAAACTTCTATCGGGCGCCCGGCAAACCAGTCAGGCTCTTCACGCGGCTCCGAGCAAACCGGCCGGGGGGAGGACAAACGCCCCGCCCCCGGCTACTCGCCGCTGCGGCCCCCTAATAAAGCCGCTGCTGCTTCGGCGCACCGTTCGCCGTCGATAGCGGCCGAGACGATACCGCCCGCATAGCCGGCTCCTTCGCCGCAGGGGAAAAGCCCTCCGAGGCTGACGGATTGATACGTCTCGCCGTCGCGAAGCAGCCTGACCGGCGCGGAAGTACGCGTCTCCACCCCGATCAGCGTGGCTTCCGAGGTGAGAAAACCTTTCGAGCTGCGGCCGAACTGGCGAAATCCTTCCTGCAAACGACGGGCCACGAAAGGCGGCAGCCAGAAATGCAACGGAGAGGCGAGCAAGCCCGGCGTATACGACGAATCGGGCAGATCGAAGGAATTTTTCCCGTTCACGAAATCCGTCATTCGCTGCGCAGGCGCCGTTTGCCGCCGTCCGGCGTTGATCCAGGCGTATCGCTCCAACTGCTCTTGAAAATACATCAGCGCCAGCGGCGATTCGGGGCCTGGCGAACGCAGAGTATCTACCGGGCCTAGAGGCCCTTTAAGGCATCCGTGGTCTGCAGGGTCTACTGAATTTACAGGGTCAACGGGGGGTACGTCAACGGGGGGTACGCCCCCGGTCTTTCCATTCTCCGGCCCGCTTTCTTTGCACGCTGCCGCATTCTTCAGCGCCCCGCGGCTTTCCTCCCGCTCAGCCGCTTCTTTCCAATCCTCCGGTTTCATCAGCTCCGACACATCCTCCGGCCGGATCTCCACCACCATACCGGAATTGGCCCACCGCGAACCCCGGTTAGACGGCGACATCCCGTTCACCACCACCTGTTCGGGCCCGCTGGCCGCCGGCACCACAAAACCGCCGGGGCACATGCAGAACGAATACACGCCGCGCCCGTCCACCTGCGTGACGTAACTATACTCCGCCGCCGGCAAATACGCTCCCCGCCCCTGCGATTGATGATACTGAATCTGATCGATCAGCGCCTGCGGATGCTCCAGCCTGACGCCCACTGCAATCCCCTTCGCCTCGATGGCCACGCCGCTGGCAAACAAATAGCGGTAGACATCCCGGGCGGAATGCCCCGTTGCCAGGATTACCGGCCCGTAAAACGAGCGATGGTCGGCCGTACGGATACCCACCGTTTCGCCCCGGCGCACCAGTAATTCCTCCATCCGTGTCTGGAAATGCACCTCGCCGCCGCTCCGGAGGATCTGCTGGCGCATCGCTTCGATCACCCGCGGCAATTTATCGGTGCCGATATGGGGATGCGCATCCGCCAAAATAGAAGGGCTGGCCCCATGCTGGCAGAAGATGCGGAGAATCCGATCCACCGACCCCCGCTTCTTGCTGCGGGTATACAACTTGCCGTCGGAGTAAGCCCCGGCGCCCCCTTCCCCGAAACTATAATTCGATTCGCCGTCTACCTGATGTATCCGGCTAATCAGCGCAATATCTTTCTTACGTTCGCGTACGTTTTTGCCTCGCTCTACCACAATCGGGCGGAAACCCAGCTCGATGAGCCGCAGCGCGGCAAACAGCCCGCCCGGCCCCGCTCCTACCACCACCACCGATCGGGCGCCGCTGACGTCGGGGTATACGACCGGCTCGTATTCCGGCCCCTGGGGCTGCTCATCGATATAGACACGCAGTTTCAACTGTACGAAAACGGTGCGCTGACGGGCATCGATGGAACGCTTCAGTATCCTTACGGCCCGGATGCGATCCGGCCGCACGCCTGTCTGGCGGGCCGCCACTTGCTTCAAAGCCTGTTCACTGGCTGCCTCTTCCGGCAGCAAACGGAGTTGCAATTCTTGTATCATTGTTGTTTCTTTTTGCTTGTATTTTGGGTGCGGGCCGCGGGGGGCATCTTTCCGGAGGCACGGGCCGCGGGGGAGCATCTTTCCGAGGGCACGGGCCGTGAGGACGCATCTTTCCGGGGGCCGCGAGCCGTAGGGGCGTATCTTTCCGGAGGCATGGGCCGCAGAGGCGCATCTTTCCGGGGCCACGCCCTGCGGCAGGCTTTCCCCCCTCCTACCCGAACAAATGCCGGAACGCCTCTTCGACCTTCCTCACCTGCAAAATGCCGATCCGGCACTTGGACGAATCGAACCCTTTCAAATTATTATAAGGAATCAAAATCCGTTCGAAACCCAGTTTTTCAGCCTCCTGGATGCGCTGCTCGATCCGGTTCACCGGCCGCACCTCGCCCGAAAGCCCCACCTCGCCGGCCATACAAATACCCGGCTCCAAACTAATATCGAGGCTCGACGAGAGCACCGCCGAAAGCACCGCCAGGTCGATCGCCGGATCGTTCACCCGCAGCCCCCCGGCTATGTTGAGAAAGACATCCTTCTGCGCCAGTTTGAACCCGGCCCGCTTCTCCAGCACGGCCAGCAACATATTCATCCGCCTCAGATCGAACCCGGTGGCGCTGCGTTGCGGCGTACCGTATACCGCGGAGCTGACCAGCGCCTGCGTCTCGATCAGGAAAGGACGTATCCCTTCGATGGCCGCCGCAATCGCCACCCCGCTCAGGCCCTCGTGATTCTGCGTCAGCAACAACTCCGACGGGTTGCTCACCTGGCGCAAGCCCTCCTGCCGCATCTCGTAAATCCCCAGTTCGGCCGTGCTGCCGAACCGGTTCTTGATGCTGCGCAGAATGCGGTACATATAATGCTGGTCGCCCTCGAACTGCAACACCGTGTCTACGATATGTTCCAGCACCTTAGGCCCGGCAATGCTTCCTTCCTTATTGATATGGCCGATCAGCAAAACAGGCACTCCGCTCTCCTTGGCATATTTCAGGATGGCCGCGCTGCACTCGCGCACTTGCGAGACGCTACCGGGCGACGACTCCACCGCTTCGGTAAAAATGGTCTGGATGGAATCGATAATCAAGAGGTCGGGCTGCACGTTGGCTGCCTCGGTAAAAATCTGCTCCAGATGGGTTTCGGCCAGGATCAGACAATCGGAATTGCCGTCGGAAAGCCGGTCGGCCCGGAGTTTGAGCTGGCGTCCGCTTTCCTCGCCGGAGACGTAGAGGGTGCGCAAATTCCTGAGTCCCAGCACCGTTTGCAGCACCAAGGTGGATTTGCCGATGCCCGGTTCGCCGCCGATCAGCACGAGCGATCCTTTTACCAGGCCGCCGCCCAGCACGCGATTCAGTTCTTCGTCGTGCAAATCGATACGTTGTTCTTCTTCGGACACGATTTCCCTGAGGGGAACCGGACGCGCCCGGCCTCCGCCCTTCGAAAGGGCCGCTACCGCTGCCGGACTGGTGGCATAGCGCGCGGGGGGATCTTTGGAGACGATTTCCTCCACATAGGTATTCCACTCGCCGCAGGCCGGGCATTTACCGAGCCATTTGGGCGAATCGTTGCCGCAGTTGGAGCAGACATAGACGGTTTTTGTTTTAGCCATGTTCGTTTATTTGGGGGTAAAGATAGGAAAAATGCGGAAATTATCGGACGCCGTGGCCCCAGACGAGGCTAAATAAAAGGTAATTCTTGCAAGGTTAACGAAATCAAATTCCGGTAGCGGCGCGCTATGCGGCCGTTACCGAATCGGGGGGGGACGGGGGCGTGCGGGTTACGAAACTCTCTTTTATCCCCCTCAGCACGTTCGATAGAGGCAGACAGCCGACCAGCCCCCAAAACAGGTAAAAGAAAAACGAATTTTATACAATAAGTACCGGAGGCGTCCCATCCTTCCGCTATACTCTATATTTTATTAATAATCAACCTATTCGCACCCTCTTCAAAAGCGTTTCCAATTACACTGCGATGAAATGGGAAACGGATGCCAGTGGAATTTAAATTTCACTGGCATGGAATCCGGACTCCATAAGCATGTATTTCCGAGGCGGAAAAAAATAATACAATAAGCTTTCCAGGTGGCAGAAACGAAGAAGTCAACCGGGGCAGAGAGAAACAAAAAACTTTTTCAGTACCGCAAACAAAGAAGCCACTCGGGTGGAAGGAAACAAAAAAGCTCTCCACGAAAGGAAAAAACGAAAAAAGCCCCGCACGGTTCCACGCCGTGCAGGGCTTCGGATGACTTATCGTCGAAATAGATCGGGAAGCGAATTTCCTTGGCTCGGAAAGATTATTTGCCCTCCGGATTTTCCGGCGTTTCCGGAGCCGGATCGTCCGGACGGTCGATCGGATAGAGATACCAGTCGCCGTCCTGCTCGCCGCCCGACGTTACCCAATTGAGGAATTTCGGGTAGAATTGATCGATGTGCTTGCTCTCGCGCGGAATGACAAATGGAATATCTTTTTCCGGATCGGGGTCGGCCGGGATACGGATGGCGAAAGGCATCTGTACTCCCTTCTCATCGAAGGTTATATAGTAAGTGCCCTGGCCGTAGATCGAGCGGTCGTCTTCCGTACCGAAATAAGACGCCTTGGCCGCCAAGGTAGGCTCGTAATTCGTCAGATGCACCTCGCGGTCTTTCGAAGCCGTAGTGATGAACGGATTATAAGGAGCCGGGCGGAACTGGCTTTTCGGATAAGGTTTGCGGAAAGTAGTCGTTACCGTCACCGAAGTAGTCTTCGTATTGCCTGCCGTCTGCACCAAAGCATCGTTGAAGAGGCGTACGGTGGCCTGGCCCAGCTCGCCGTCTACATAAGCTGCGCCGGCGCCTTCGCCCGAGAAGGTGATATCCACGTCGCTACGAAGGGCGTTCAGCTGGTAGCCGAAGCCGTCGTGTATTGTGGCGCCCGACCAGAGAAGGGTAAAGTTATCGACGGTTTTTACCACTTCGTTGTTATCGTTGTAGGTGATTTCCGATTTGTATTTCACCACCACGTCGTTCAAATCGAAATCGCCCTGCCGGGGCCAGAGGTCTTCAAAGGCTAACGTGCCTTCAGGATTTACCACGATCGAGGGGGCCGGATCGTCCGGATCGACCTCGGGTATTTTGTCGATGATGGCGTCGATCGGGTCGGCCGTTACGTGGAATACCACGTCGTTGTAATCCTTATTGCGTTTCCAGTCCTCCATGCCCAGCACTACGAACTGGTCGATGCGGAACAAAGCAACCTGTTTCTGGCCGCCGTTCAGGGCCGGGGTGGAATAGAAGGTGCCCGAAACGCCGTTGTTGCCGCCGTTGTTGCCGTCGTTGGTGACGTAGCCGCCCCGCTGAGCGGCGTTTTTATAACCGTTGTTGTAGATCACCCATCCTACCGACACGCCAGCGGGGAACACAACACCCTGGTCTTTGCCGTCTTTAAAATAATGTAATTGTACGCCTTCGCCCCGCTCCACAGCTCCGTACGACCCGGCGCCGCTATTGGGCACTTTGGCATTGGGGAAGAGCACCACGGTGGCTCCTGCCACGTCGTCCGGTTTGGTAGGACGCTGGTAGGTGGGGTAGCAATAGTATCCCATTACGCTGTTGGCGCCGGTATATTCATCAATTAGGTGGATTTTGATCCGGGCGTCTTTGGTAACCTGGATATCGCCATCGACCTGGATTTCCTCGATATTGGCCGGCGTATGGCCTTCGGGCAACCGGGCGCGAATGGTTTTAAGCACTTTGTTGGAGACGGTTACTTTTTCGTTCAACAGGTAGTCGGGGCGTCCGTAGTAACCTTCGCCGTTTTTCCAGTAGCCCAGGCGGTGGATGTTGAAGCCTTTAACAAACTGATTGTATAATTCGTTCTTATAATCTCCGCCGGCCCGGGTGGAAACAGACGCTTTGGTGGGAACCGCTGCTTCGTCGGGCACGGTGGCTTCCGAAAGGGTGGTGCCGTTTACTTTGGCCACCAGCAACCGCGGCACGCCTACGGCTTCGGTGTAAATGTAGAGGGCTTCTACCGTGCTCTGTACGTCGTAGATCGTTTCGCTGTAGTAGCCGTTGGCATCGGTTCTGCCAGCATCAATGGGGCGAATGTTTTTCAGCGTAATCTGCCCTGCTTCTCCTACTACAAGCGGATTCTGGGTATACACTTTAAAGTCCACCTGATGATTTTGAGGTGTATCGTAGCGTAGCGTGAGGGTATAATCTTTTACCGGCGAGATAGACCATATCGGCTTTTCATAAGGCATCGGCATCGGATCGGGATTGGGTTCAGGTGTGGGCTGATACAGGTCGGTTGTACAACCAACCAGACAAAAGCCCAACACTACCATGCAAAGCATAGCAACAGTTGTCCAGGCAACCACGTAAAGTTTCCAGCATTTT
>DBFJSK010000508.1:0-5751 GCA_048403675.1 Tannerellaceae bacterium
GTTCTCTCTGAACTCTGTCGGCGGCATGCCTTTTTTCTTTTTGAAGATGCGGTTGAAGTTGGAGAGGTTGTTGAAGCCCGAGGCATACCCGATTTCGGCTACCGATTGGCTGGAATCGATCAAGAGGCGGATGGCATAGCCTAGCCGTATGTCGGTCAGGAAATCTACGAAGCTTTTGCCGGTGCGTTGCTTGATGAACCGGCAGAAGGAGGGTTCGCTCATGTTGATAAGGGCGGCGATGTCGGATAGGCGTACTTGTTGCTGGTAATTTTTGCGAATGTATTCCATTACTTTGTTGATGCGCGGATCTTCTTCCAAGGGTTTATTGGGCGAGATGAACGAGTGGCTGGCCAAGGTGCGCATATCTTCCGCAAGGGAGAGTTCGTGCAGAATCATCAGCAGTTTCAATACGGAATAGAAACCGTCTGTTTCGCAGGTGATCGTGCGCAGCAGCGGACGTACTTTCCGGATGGCGTCGGAACCGAATACGACGCCTTTCTGGGCGCTGGCCAGGAGTAGTTTGATGCTTTGGAACTGGTTTTTCTCCAAAAGCTCGGAGGGGATCGACGAGGCGTGGAATTGAAGGGTGATTTCATGGATGTTTTGCGATTTGCATTCGTGGTTCATCCAGGCGTGTTCCAGTTTGGGGTTGGTGATTAAAACCAGGTCTTCGTCGCCTATCGTTTCTACCGAGTCGCCTACAATGCGTTGGGCTCCCCGGGCGTGTTCGATAAAGTTAATTTCACATTCGGGATGGATGTGGATGGGGAAGTTGAAAGTGGATTTAAGTCTTTCCATCACGATGAAACAGTCTTTATCGGATAAGGGCGATACTTCTTTGAATAGTTCTGTCGTTATCATTCGGCCTTCGTTTGGTGCGGGGCAAAGATATTTATTTTCGGGAATACGTTTATTATTTTTGTGTTAATTTTGTATTTATTGGTTGATAAGGACGGCCCTGGTTTTTGTATGGCATGCTTATGGATGGGGGCTGTGTGGGGGGCGGTACGGTGGTTGGGCAGGGGACGCAGCGGTTCGTCCGGCCGCCCGGGAGAGGCCGGATGAACAGGGTTATCAACTGGGTTTTCAACAGGGTTATCAACCGTTTCCGGCCGGGCGGATTACCACCCGATCCGGATATGACGGCTATGGAAGAGGGGGTAGAACAGGAATTGGGGTTCCATTTTTCGGCGGATCGGGTTGTATTCGTAGTTTACCCCGGCGCCGATTCCGAAGTTTTCGTTGAATTTGAATTCTACTGCGCCGCCCACCGACGTATGGTTATAGAAGGGGTTCAACAGCATATGCGGGTTTTTGTCTTCGTCGCCGTAGGCTGCATATTGCCCCCAGGCGCGGAAAGCGAGCCGGTCGGTAGCGTCGTATTTTACTTGGGCGTTGACGCCGCCCATTACGTCCGGGCTGACGTTGAAGGGGGTGTAGAATTTACCCACGAAGCCGCCTGCGCCGAGGGTCCAACGCCCGGTTTGCCAAATCAGAGAGGGTTCGAATTCGATCAGGCCGCCCGCGCCGGGCCAGGTGTATTGGCGGCCGTTGGTCATGAGAAATACCTTGTCGCCGATGGGTACGACCGCGGTTTCGTTGAAATCGAGCGCCATGGGGGATACTTGCCGCAGCATGGGGGTGAAGACGTCGAAATAGGGACGGTAGGCGGCGGATTGAATTTGCATGTCCATCGGCCTTTCGTCGGGCGTGGTGGGGATGTCGGGAACGAATTCGCGAAGCTTCGATTCGATTTCGCGACTCGACGAAGGTGTATAGGATTTGTACGACCATGCGGGAATATTCAGCTCGTAATGGGCTTTCTTCGGGATGGCGATAATTTTCCCTTCTTTGTTCATCGTCAGTACTAAGTCCGACTGGGCGCGGACAGAAGTAAAAAGAGTTAGTCCTGACAATATCAACAGTACTCCAAGTAAATCTCCTCGTTTCATAGGCTCCTCCTCTTTTATGGAGCCAAGTTATATTTTTTTTCGGAGGTGTGCAACTATCCAGCACGGGTTTTCATCCTAAAGATAGAGAGCTCTACCAGTTTATGGATGAAGAATTGTTAATTGCCGGATGTCGCCGAGGCGATCCGTCGGCCCGAAAGGAGTTGTACGCCTTGTATGCTCCGGCTATGATGAGCGTTTGCATGCGCTATGTCGGGAATCGGGAGACGGCTCGCGATCTGTTGCAGGACGGGTTTATAAAGGTTTTCACAAAAATACGTACGTATGCCGCTACGGGGGCGTTCGGAGGATGGGTACGCCGGATATTCGTCACTACGGCGTTGGAATATCTTCGCCGGGAACAGTTGCATCCCGGGGTGAATGTGGAAGAGTATGAGGAAGCGTTGGAAGCTGCGGATTATTCGGCGCTCGACCGATTGTCGGCCGATGAATTGCTTGCTTGTGTGGCTCGGCTGCCGGCCGGTTATCGTACGATATTCAATCTGTATGCGATCGAGGGGTATTCGCATGGTGAAATTGCCCGGATGTTGCATATCCGCGAGGTGACTTCGCGTACGCAGTTTATCCGGGCCAGAAATCTACTTCAGAAAAATGTACAATCTTTAATCGGGCGTGAAAATGCAGGACAACATAGAACATACTGAGCGAACGGATCGTTTCGCCGCCTATATGAAACAGCGGTTGGAGGGGCACCGGCTGCCGGTCGAGGAGGGTTCCTGGAAGCGCATCGAGGGGGCGTTGGATCGACCGGTCGTTTCTTCCCGGCGGATAGGTAAGGGGTGGTTTGGGCTGGCGGCGGCTTTTTTCGGGGTTTTGGTCGGATTGTTTTTTTGGCTGCCAGCCGGTGAGACGGGGCCGATGGTGGTGGCCGAAGTGGCCGGCCGGCCGGCGGCGGATAAGGCAGGGGAATGTTCGGAATCGGCCCGCATGGAAACGCAGTTTGTAAACGGGCGGGGGAGTCCGGGGGGCGCATGCCCGGCAGGAAAGACGGAGCCGGGAACAGGCCGGAAACGGGCAGCGGGTGCTGCGTTTTCCGTGTCTTCCGTTTCTTCAACCCCGGATACGATGCGGCTGGCTGTGGCCGGAAAGGGCTTGGAAGTTATGGATAGTTCGAAAGAGACGGATCGACCGGTCGGGTCGGGTGTATCGTCTGCTCTCAGGGGGGAGTCGGATAACAAGGTTGGGGCGATTCGAGAGGCTTCTCCGGAAGTGGCGGATAGTATTTCTTCGCCTGTCGATAGCTTGAAAAGGGCTTCATTGGAAAAACGGTCTTCTGCTTTTTCAGGCCCGGAGAATGGGCCGGTTGCTCACGTGGGGCAGACGGTTTTTGTCAAACGTTCCGAAAGGCGCTCCTCGGGCCGGTGGCATCTGGCGCTGGTGGCCGGGACGGCTTCTACTTCTTCTCTTTCTCCTTTTTCTTCTGTCGGCGGGGGGAATTCGGGCCCTTCGCAGGATGCCACCCCGAGGCCGGATTATACCCCTCTTCCCCCGCATGTCTGGCCCGACGAGACGTTTTCCCCCGAGGATTATTCAAAGGCGGATTATGCACTTCCGCTTTCTTTCGGGTGGATGGTGCGTAAGGATTTCAATGCGCGGGTAGGGGTGGAGACGGGGGTGGTGTATACCTACCTATCGTCGCGGTTTACCGATCCCGGATTCGTGAACCGGAAAGCCCGGTTGGAATTGCATTATCTCGGCCTACCGCTCAATCTGGTGGTCTATGCTTGGAATCATCCGCGTTGGAATGTGTATTTCACCGCCGGGGGGATGGTGGAAAAGGGATTGAAGTCGCTCTATACCCAACATGTATATCGGGGGGGGGATTGGGCTGTGTTGTCTGGTGGAGAATCTATCGGGGGGATGCAATGGTCGGTTCACTTTTCGGCCGGGGTGGATTATCGATTTTATAAAAGATGGAGTTTGTATCTGGAGCCTCGTCTGTCGCGGTATTTCGAGAACGACCAGCCGGCCAGTTACCGCACGGCTCATGTGTGGAGCGTCGGGTTGGCCGGGGGGGTACGGTATGCGTTTTAAGCCTGCGCGGTATGCAGATAAGTTTGTGCGTTTTCATTTTTAAAAAGTTTGCCGTATGAAAAAACGAAAAGGAGTGTGGTTTTTGCTTGTCTTGTCGGCCTTGTGTGCTTGCCACGACGACGACGAGGGGTATGAGGTGGAGGAAACGTTTACGTACCAGGTATATGAACCGGTTGTGCGCCCGCTTTCGGAGGTGCGGGAGGCGGTGAAAGTAAACGGGCCGGGAAATATCACTCAGGCTGGTAAAATTTGTCTGTATAAGGATTACCTGTATATCATCGATCCTTACAAGGGGATTCATATTCTCGACAATCGTCGGCCGGAAGTTCCCCGCCTGGCCGGATTTATCGAGTTGCCCGGTACGAATGAAGTGGCTATCCGCAATGATCGGTTGTACGCCGATTCGTATATCGACCTGGTGTGGTTCGATCTGGCCGATCCGGAACATCCGCTTTTTAAAGGGCGTTTCGAAAGGGCTTTTGAGCAAGTTTTGCCTCCCGTCGAAAAAGCATATGCGTACGATGGCCTTCAATGCGATTCGATCGCGCAGCAGGGTCGTAGTGTCGTGGTCGGTTGGAAGCTGGTTACCCGGACGGTGACGGCATGTCATCGGCCGCCCCAGGAAAATGGTTTGGATTCGAATGCGAATGCGAATGCGAATGCGAATGCCGGGCAGGGTAGTCGGGGATTGAACGGTTCGATGTCGCGTTTCGGTTTATATCAATCTTATTTGTATGTCGCGGGCGATCATTATTTGTCCGTTTTCGATCTGGCGGCCGACGAGCCGGTCAAGTCCGGAACGGAGGCGCTTCCGATTAATCAGGTGGAAACTGTTTTTAATTATAAAGATTATTTGTTTTTAGGTACTCCGGGCGGCATGCAGATCTTTTCCCTTCGGGATCCCCTGGCTCCGGAATTTTGCACGTCGGTGCCGCATATATTCGGCCAGGATCCGGTCGTGGTGGAAAACGACTTGGCGTATGTTACGGTTCATTCGGAGAATCCCGGCTTCCGGCTGGACAACATTTTGCAGGTAGTCGATATAAGCGATGTAAGGTGGCCGGTGGAAGTGGCGAGGTATGAAATGACCCAACCCTTTGGGTTGGGTATCGATCACGGAACGCTTTTTGTTTGCGACGACGGTCTGAAAGTGTTTCGTACCGACCATCCGCAGCAGTTGATGGCAAACTGTCTGTTGCATGCGCCGGATATAAAGGGGTACGATGTGATTCCTAGCGGCCCTCTTTTAATGCTGATAGCAGAGGACGGGTTGTATCAATATGATTATTCGGATCTGAATCGAATTTCGTTCGTGAGTAAATTTCCGATCGGGGAGGACTGAGCTTTCGTTGCGCGCGGATGACCTGATATTTTTTTATCAACGATCTTTTCCGGAGATATTAACAGGAAAAGTGCGGTTTTCGACTGTTTTTCCGGGGTTATTCACCTATAAGGGGAATAGCCCCCGGATTCTTCTTTTCTTTTCACAGGGTTATCAACAGGGCTTGACGTGGCTCAGGGAAATGTTTTTGTATCTTCGCGCTCCCATTCTCGCAGCGGCCGGGGAATAAAGTCCGGTAAAAAGGCGCCGGAGATTGCGTGGAAAGCGTTGTGAACTCCCGGTTTATATCTTGTTTCCTTGTTTGATTTCTAGCTCTTTATGTTGTTGATAACTTTGTTAATATCCCGGGGTATTATTACGCTGTTTTTGCCCGGGCGATAGGTTTCTTCGGGCAATGCAGGCTTT
>DBFJSK010000509.1:0-4388 GCA_048403675.1 Tannerellaceae bacterium
GCGTTGCATAAAAGCAAAAAAAATAAGGAACGCACGGAGATTCCCCGTGTGAAAATGAACGAATTGAATGCGGAATACCGCAGTCGTACGCGTACGGAGGAAGTCAACCGGGGGCTGACGAAAGAGCAGGCCATGCAGGAAGCCGCGCGGTGCTTGGATTGTCCGAATCCTACCTGTATGCAAGGCTGCCCGGTGGGTATCCATATTCCTACTTTTATTAAAAATATCGAGCGGGGCGAGTTTCTGGAGGCGGCTAAGGTGCTGAAGGAAACCAGTGCGTTGCCGGCGGTATGCGGACGGGTATGTCCGCAGGAAAAACAGTGCGAGAGCCAGTGTATTCATTTAAAAATGAAGAAGGAGCCGGTAGCGATCGGGTATCTCGAACGGTTTGCGGCCGATTATGAACGGGAGAGCGGACAGGTTTCCGTACCCGAGATGGCCGCCAAGAACGGGGTAAAGATTGCCGTGGTGGGTTCGGGGCCTGCAGGGCTGTCGTTTGCCGGCGATATGGCGAAACGGGGGTATGAGGTAACCGTATTCGAGGCTTTGCACGAAATTGGCGGGGTGCTGAAATACGGGATTCCCGAGTTTCGCCTGCCGAATCGTATCGTGGATGTGGAGATCGACGGCCTTCGGAAAATGGGCGTACAGTTTATTTCGAATTGTATCGTGGGCAAAACAGTCAGTTACGATGATCTGCATGCCGACGGATTTAAAGGCGTGTTCGTGGCTAGCGGGGCGGGTTTGCCGAATTTCATGAATATCCCGGGCGAGAACCTGATCGGCGTTATGTCGTCCAACGAATACCTGACGCGTGTCAATCTGATGGATGCCGCCAACCCGGAAAGCGATACGCCGGTGTTGCAGGGTAAAAAGGTAGCTGTCATCGGGGGCGGCAATACGGCGATGGACTCGGTGCGTACGGCGCGCCGGCTGGGAGCCGATCGGGCGATGATTGTGTATCGCCGGAGCGAGGAAGAGATGCCGGCCCGTCTGGAAGAAGTGAAACATGCCAAGGAAGAGGGTGTGGAGTTTTTGACGCTCCATAATCCGATCGAATATATGGGTGATGAAAAGGGCCGCGTGAAGCAGATGAAATTGCAGAAAATGGAATTGGGCGAACCGGATGCTTCCGGGCGGCGGCGTCCGGTGCCGGTGGAAGGGGCTATCGAAACGATTGAGGTGGACGAGGTGATCGTCAGCGTGGGCGTTTCGCCGAATCCGTTGGTGCCGCGTGCCTTCCAGGGGCTTGAGATCTCTCGCAAGGGAACGATCGTGGTGGATGAAGAAAAAATGCAGTCGGCCCTGGAGGATGTGTATGCCGGGGGCGATATTGTGCGGGGCGGCGCTACGGTGATTTTGGCCATGGGCGACGGACGTCGTGCGGCCGCTGCGATGGACGCTCGTCTGCAAGGGAAAGCTTAATGGAAAGGAGGCCGGCGGTTGGCGTCGGCTGCGATTTTTCATCCGGCTGTTTTCGAATGGAACCGGATAAATAGTATATAGGCCCCGTAAGGGTCGTATTTTACTGAAAAGGGGTTGTCGGCGCTTTGCCCGGCAGCCCCTTTTTCGTGCATTGTGTTTGTCTTTTTGTCTTTATCTGTTGCTTTTTAAATACGCTGTTGTTCCGGGATTTGGGAAAACGGATAACGGCATTTTGTTGATTTTAATCTTTTCTCGTTTCCGCCTTGCTTTTCCCTTCGTTTCCTGACGACGGGCAGGGATGCGTTTTTCGCTAGGCAGTCTTTCCCTTCGTTTGAGGGCTATAACTCGTTAACGGATTCGTTTTTCTTCCTCTGTCTTCTCTTTCCTTTGTAACGATTTTATCCCTTCACCCAACCGGAACCGGTAGGTGAACGAAAGATGGAGTAGCCTTCCTTGTACTCTTTCGCGGCTTTCATAGAGGCGCCCCGGTAGCTCCGTGCTGCCTCTTATCAACCCCGAACGGAAGAGGTCGTCCACCGCCAGGGAAAGCGTTCCTTTGCCGTCGAATAAAGTTTTGCGGATGCCGCCGGATGCTACGAACAGCGGTTTGCCGACAGCCTGTCCTTCGGAAGCTTTTCCCCGGTAAGAAGCGCGCAATTCGATGGTCCATGCTTTGCCCAGCTCAAACTGGTTGTTCAGATCCGCGATCGGTGTAACAAACGAATTTTCTTCCGTTCCGTTTTCGAATGTCCAACCATACTTCCCGTAATTTAACGAGAAAGAAGCGTTTAGTTGCCACCAGGCGGCCGGATGAATAAGCGCTGTCTGCATACGCAGGCCTGCTGCATAACGCGAAGACAGATTGGCCGGATAAACCAGCATACGGTCGGCTCCTTCTCGGTGGAAACTTTTCACGATCGGATCTTTTATCCATAGAAAGAAAAGGCTGACTTGTCCGCGGTCTTTCCAGGCAAACGATACTTGCATATGGTTCGATAACGCGGGCCTCAGGTCGGGATTTCCCTTTTCGTGCAAATAATCGTCGAAGATATAAACGAAGGGATTCATGTCCTGGTAATTAGGCCGCGTGATACGGCGCGCGAATAAAAACGAAAGGGCGTGGCCCGATCGCAGGGTATATTCCAGGGAAGCGGTCGGAAATAAATGCGTATAATGCTGGTTGTAGGAGGAATCTCCTTGCGCTGCATATACCTTTCCTTCCAGATTCGTATTTTCCACCCGAAGCCCGGCATAGAAAGCCAAACGGCTGCTTAACCGGGTTTCGGTCTGGATATAAGCGGCATTGATATTTTCTTCATACGAAAATGCTTTGCTGAGGCCGGCGTTCCCGACCCATTCTCCTTGTATCAAATCGTGGTAGCGGGCGGCGTTATCTACCGTAATGTACGAACTCTTTGCGCCGGCGCTCCAGCGGGTCTTTCCAATCGGGAAATTCAGGTTGCTTTCCAGGGCATAAATATGGATCGTGCCTCCCATATCCCCTTTCAGTGTATCTCTTGTGGTTTGACCCGGTTTTTGAAATTCGCTGTATTGCAACTGGTTCTCCGGTTGCTGATGCAAAACCCAGTCGAAATACGTGTTCCATTCCGTATGGGCGTGCGGTTTATACAATACATTCGCGCCGCCGGAATAGGAACGGGGCTGTTTACGATTCCGGTTTTGTGTAAACGAGGTGGAGTCGGCCGGGGCGGCTCCTTGGGTGAAACCGGCGTTCATCCGACCTGTCAGCTCCCGATCCGTCAGGTAGCCGGAGGTATAGGCTCCGAGCGCAACCTTAGCCGAGCTTTCATAATCGATTCCTACGCGGTAGTAATGGGAACATATATTCCATGTCCTGTACGTGTCCTGATACATCGATTCTTTCCACGACTGGCCATTTTCAGGGTAGGCGTCTTTCCGCCGGACATGCAGGTCGTTATATTCTTTTCCATCGTAAAAGGAATAATCGGTAAAGATTTTTACCCGCCGGTTCCGGTAAGCCAGGTGAAAGCCGGCATCCCCGCGGGCGTACCGTCCGTGGGTGTAGCGGGAATGTACGGACAGATCCAATCCTTGCAAGGCCGTGTGGTTCGTTTGAAGATTGATCACGCCGCTGTTTCCCGCCGCATCGTATCGAGCGGAGGGATGGGTAATCAGTTCGATGTGCTTCACCGACGAGGCCGGCATCGAGCGCAACAGATTGACCAGATTTTCTCCCGACAAATAAGTCGGCTTGCCGTCCACCAGTACTTGAGCGCCCGACTGACCGCCCAGCGAAACCGTTCCGTCTTCGTTTATTCCTACGCCCGGCATATTTTTCAGCGCCTGGAACACGTCGCCTCCGGCAGCCAGGCTGGTCGATGCGAGATCGATCGTCATTTTTCCCGGTGCAAACCGGACGGCTTGTCGATAGGCTGTCACCGTTACTCCGTCTAAAGCGACTGTCGATTCTTTTAAAACGATTTTTTCTATTTCCACCGCTTTGGATGTGGCGTGAAGGGTGCGGGTTTGTTTTTCGAATCCCAGCATCGTGAGTTCCAGAAGGTAAGAACCGGACGAAGAGACTTCCAGTTGGTAACGACCCTCGGCGTCGGAAATGACACCGGCTACGAAACTGCTGTCGGCGCCGAAAAGCATGGCGGTGCAATTGGGCAGCGGTTGGTCGGATGCGTCGGTTACCCGACCGCTGATCCGGATGGTTTGACCCGGCAAGAGCGCGGGCAGCAAAAGGATAAAAAGAAGCGTAAGTAATGTTTTTCCGTTCATTTTGAATCTGTTAGTATGATTTTCAAAACAAAGGAAAAGCATTGGCAAGCAGGAAACAAATTCATTTGACGAACGACCCTCTTTAGCGGGCCAACGGCTAAAATTCTCCTTTTTCGTTTTTCGGAGCGAGCAGATGGTTGCCTGTCAGCCGGTTCACTACCTTGTCGCGCATATTCCGGCCGATCGGTATCCAGCCG
>DBFJSK010000510.1:0-4642 GCA_048403675.1 Tannerellaceae bacterium
TACGTCAGGATGAAAGTTATGCGGAAAATTTTGCCTCGGCGCTAGTCGCGCTCCGCAAAGAAGTGAAGTATTGCCGCGTGTGCCATAATATTTGCGATGACGAACTTTGTGCGATTTGCGCTAATCCCCAGCGCGACCATACCACGGTGTGCGTGGTGGAGAACATTAAGGAAGTGATGGCTATCGAAAATACCGGGCAGTTCCGGGGAGTATATCATGTATTGGGCGGTATCATTTCGCCGATGGATGGCATCGGCCCGGGTGATCTGCAGATCGAGAGCCTCGTCGGGCGGGTGGCTGCCGGCAAGGTGGCGGAAGTGATCTTGGCCTTGAGTACGACCATGGAAGGGGATACCACGAATTTCTTTATATACCGCAAATTAGCGGGCTTTCCCGAACTTCGGGTTACGGTATTGGCCCGGGGCGTATCGATTGGTGACGAAATCGAGTATGCCGATGAAATTACGTTGGGTCGTTCAATCCTGAACCGTACCCGTTTCAATGAATCTATGCAATAAACCCGGCGTAGAAACTATGCCGTACCCGTTTTTTTAAAACTCCCAGTTTATGTACGATACTAAATTATCCGTTGTCATTGTCAATTATAATGTAAAGTATTTTCTTGAACAATGTCTGTATGCGTTAGAGCGGGCTGTCTCCGGGCTGGATGCCGAGATTTTTGTGGTCGATAATGCTTCGTCCGACGGTTCGGTGGCTTATTTGCGCCCCCTGTTTCCTGACGTTATTTTCATCGAGAATACGGATAATCCGGGATTTGCCAAAGCCAATAACCAGGCTATCCGTCAGGCGAAGGGGGAATATGTTTTGTTGCTGAACCCGGATACGGTAATCGGCGAAGAGAATCTCCGGACGCTTTGTTTTTTTCTCGACGAACATCCGAAGGCTGGTGGAATAGGCGTGAAGATGCTCGATGGACACGGCCGTTTTTTGGCGGAGAGTAAACGGGCTTTTCCTACGCCGTGGGTTTCGTTTTGTAAGATTTTTGGTTTGTCGAAACTCTTTCCCCGTTCTCCCCGCTTTGCCCGGTATAGTTTGCCTTTCCTGGATGTGAACAAGGCCCACGAAGTTGATGTACTGGCCGGCGCATATATGTTGCTGCGGCGCGAGGCGCTCGATAAGGTGGGGCTGTTGGATGAAGCTTTCTTTATGTATGGAGAAGATATTGATCTTTCGTACCGGATCGTGCTGGGCGGTTATAAAAATTATTATATGCCGGAGCGGATTTTGCATTATAAAGGAGAAAGTACGAAAAAGGGTGATGTGAAGTATATCCGAGCTTTTTACGGGGCGATGTTGATTTTTTATAAGAAGTATTATCCGCGTTCGGGACGGTTGCTGGGCGGCATGATCCGGCTGGCGGTTTTTTTAACCGCTTGTTTCTCTGTCGTACCGCGTAAGGCGGCTTCGACAGGCAAACCGAAAAACCGTCGGAAGCGTATCTCAGTGCTTTGTCGCGAGAGCCGCTTCGAAGCGATCAAAACGGTTTGTGCCCGGGAGATGCCGGAGGCGGAGTTTGTCAATCTCTGGAATTTGGATGAGGAGCGGGTGATGGATGTGATTTGCCGGCGCAATCAGATGAAGGAGTTTACCGATTATGTGTTTTGTTTTCCGGATATGCGGTTCGAACAGATGCTGTTGGTAATGGATACGCTGGCCAACAAGCGGATGGTGTATCATATTTATAATCAAAAAAGCGGCCGGATGGTTTCTCCCGGTAAATAGTATGGCTTTACTTGAAAATAGCGAGATTCGTTTGCGTGCCTTGGAGCCGGAGGATCTGGAATGGGTATATCGTTGGGAGAATAATCCCGACTTATGGCAGGTGGGAGCTACGTTGGCTCCTTTTTCCCGTTATGTATTGAAAGCGTATATCGCAGCGTCTCATCGGGATATTTTCGATTTGAAACAGTTGCGGTTGATGGTGGAACTGCGGGCTACGGGCGTAGCGGCGGGAATGGTGGATTTGTTCGATTTCGATCCGCATCATCGGCGTGCAGCAGTAGGTATCCTGGTCGATTCGGCGTATCGCAAGGATGGGGTAGCTACCGGGGCAGTGAAGTTGTTGGCGGAGTATGCTTTTTCTTTTCTCAGGATGCATCAGTTGTATGCCCATGTGCCCGTAGGGAATGAGGCTAGCAAGGCATTATTCGCTCGTTGTGGCTTTGTCGTGACGGGCGTGCTTTCGGATTGGCTGGCTGTGGCCGATGGGTACGAGGATGTGTTGGTGATGCAACGTGTTTCTTCTTAGTGTTTTAGGAGAGAGAAGCTGCAAAAGGGGCACTTCATGAGTGGGCAGAGGCATTTGGGCTATGTCGGATAAAGTGAGCGGTGCATCCTGTGGGCGAGGGGATGGGCAGCGTCGGATAAGCTAGTTTAAGTAAGGATCTTTAGGGCATTTAGTCCAGGCTTTATAATTGGCGCCCAGTTGTTCCAGCGCGTCTTTCCAGAAAGATTCGTCGTTGCTATCCAATATGTCAATGCCGGTATCATGGCTTACTACCCATGAATTGTGATCGATTTCGTTTTTGAGTTGGCCTTCCGTCCAGCCGGAATAACCTAAAAAGAATTTGATTTTGCCTTTTATCGGCTGTCCGTTCCGTATATAGTGTTTTAAAGCTTCGAAGTCGCCGTCGAAATAGAGGCGTTCGTTTATTTTTACGGCGTCCGGAATGAGAATGTCTCCTAAGGTATGGATGAAAAAAAGCCGGTTGGAAGCGACGGGGCCGCCTAAATAAATGGGAATTTCCGGAAAGTCTTTCAAGTCGGGAAAAAAAGAATTGACGGTGAGTTCGGTTTTTTTGTTTAGAATGAATCCCATCGATCCGTGAGCGGTATGTTCAACCAACAATACGACCGACCGCTGAAAGTATGCGTCTTGTAGAAAAGGTTCTGATATGAGCATGCTGCCCTGGCCCGGAAGCAAGTCATTGTGTGTTATTTTAAATATATTTTTATAGGATGCCATATACATGGGATATAAGCTGATTAATAAAACCCTCACAATATATGGCTTTTTGTAATAAGAAGCAAACGAAAAGCCCGGCATCCATTGTTAATAAATATAAATGGACGCCGGGCTTTTCGCGTCTGCACGGTGTTTTTTCGCGGTTCAGGCGGTATGGTTAGTTTGGAATATTTTGAGCCGTTCTTCCAGCAAAGCGTATTGATGGTCTTTGATAAAAGAGGTACAGGCGCGGAGTCCTTGTTGACGGCTGCCGGTGGTGCTGAGTGAAATAGCGCTGATGCCGTAATACATAAGTTCTTCCATCAGTTCTCCCCCTGTCATGCCAGGGTAAGCAATGGTGAAATAGAAGCCGTCGGCGATGGGTTCGTCCAGATCGTGATCGTATACGATGCGGAATCCGTAATCGGTGAAGATTTTTTTCAGACGTTCTGCCCGGCGTCCGTATTCTTTTATTTCCGATACAAAGTCGAAAGTCCCGTCGGCAGCAGCCTTGAACATCGCGGCCAGGGCATATTGGGCCGAATGGCTCGTGCCCGACGACAGGGCGTAGAGTACGCGATGGATATAGACGGTACCGAAGGTGCCCCCTCCGTAACGGGCCGTTAGGCCGGGATAGGCCCGATGGTAGAGTTTGTCGGAAATGGCGGTTACGCCGATGCGCTGTCCGGCATAACTGAAAGCTTTCGAACCGGAGATTTGCAGGATATAATTGTCGGTATAGCGGGCTACGCTGGCTTGATAAGGCGCTTCGAAAGGACGGCCCAGGTCTT
Organism: Tannerellaceae bacterium; assembly: GCA_048403675.1. Lineage (GTDB taxonomy): Bacteria > Bacteroidota > Bacteroidia > Bacteroidales > Tannerellaceae > Parabacteroides. Next base: position 3,757 of record DBFJSK010000510.1, read on the forward strand.
TGCGGAAGTCCATCGCGAAATAGGCCAGGTCTTCGATAACGATGACATCGTAGCGGTTGGCCGCTTCGCCGACGATTTTCAGTTCTTCTTCCGTCAGGCAGAACCAGGCGGGGTTGTTGGGGTTGGAGTAGATCAGGGCGGCGATATTTCCTTTCGAGAGATAGCTTTCGAGTGTCTGCCGCAGTTTTTCTCCGCGACTTTCGTAAACGTCGAAGGTTTCGTATTTATAGCCCATGACGGTGAGTTGTTGTTTTTGGACGGGGAAGCCCGGGTCTATAAACAAGATGGTATCTTTTCCCGGCGTGCATTGTCCGCATACCAGGAAGGAGGCGTAAGTGCCTTGCATGGAGCCGGTAACGGGTACGCAACTTTCCGGAGCTACATCGATATCGATAAAAGCTTTGATAAAGCGGGAAGCTTCTTTTTTTACTTCGGGAATGCCGTTGATATTGGGATAAATGGAGGCTACTCCGTTTTGGAGGGCGTTGATTTCGGCGTCCACGCCAGCCTGGGCTGCTTTCAATCCCGGCACTCCCATTTCCATATGGATAAACTCGGTATGGGTTTGTTGTTCGAGTTGGGTAGAGATGGCGACTACTTCACGTATGGTAGCTTTTCCGAAATCGGGCAGTCCATAGCTGTCAATGGTAGTCCGGACTGTTTGATAGTCTACTGGGGTATTTTTCATGTTTTCTTTTTCTATAGAATTCGTTTTCATTTATCAGGGATTCGTTAATCACGGGCAAAAGTAAAAAATTATTCTGTCCCCCCTAAATTTTCCCCCTCCAAACTCTTGCCCATCCCGATTTTCTCTTTATCTTTGCGGAGCGTTCCGAAAGGAATCTCACAAAGAAAGCCCGCAAAAAGGTGCGTTAGTTCAGTTGGT
>DBFJSK010000511.1:0-7612 GCA_048403675.1 Tannerellaceae bacterium
AGGTCGGGGGCGATGCCGGCTTCCAGAAGTTGCTCGTCGGTAAGCTGCCGGTGGGTATGGCTGGCCGGGTGCAACACACACGTGCGAGCGTCGGCTACATGCGTCACGATGGCGGCCAATTTCAGATTGTCCATAAACCGGATGGCCACCTGGCGCCCCCCCTTCAAACCGAACGACAAGACACCGCAGGAACCTTCAGGCAGATACTTCTTGGCCAAGGCATGGTATTTGTTATCTTCCAGATCCGGATAATTTACCCAGGCCACCTTCTCGTTCGTTTGCAGCCAGCGAGCCACCGCCAGCGCGTTTTTGCAGTGTTGCGGAACCCTGAGATGCAAGGTTTCCAGTCCCAGATTCAGCAAAAAGGCATTCTGCGGCGATTGAATCGCCCCCAGATCGCGCATCAACTGACTCGTAGCCTTGGTGATATAGGCCAGTTTGCCGAATTTTTGCGTATAAGTCAGCCCATGATAGGAAGGATCGGGCTGGCAAAGCCCCGGATATTTGTCGGCTACGGCTTCCCAGTCGAACCGGCCGCTATCGACGATGCAGCCTCCCACGGCTGTCGCGTGTCCGTCCATATATTTGGTGGTGGAATGGGTGACGATGTCGGCGCCCCATTCGAACGGCCGGCAGTTGATGGGGGTGGCGAAGGTGTTGTCCACAATCAAGGGCACCCCGTGCGCATGCGCAATGCGTGCGAACTTCTCGATGTCGAGTACCATCACTCCCGGATTCGAAAGCGTTTCGCCGAACATCAGTTTGGTGTTCGGGCGGAAAGCCTTGGCGATCTCTTCCTCGCTGGCGTCCTGATCGACAAACGTACAGTCGACGCCTAATTTTTTCAACGTCACGGCCAGCAGGTTGTACGTACCCCCGTAAATGCTTGTCGCGCTGACGATATGATCGCCGGCTTCGCATATGTTGAAAAAGGCGAAGAAGCTGGCAGCTTGTCCGGAAGAGGTCAACATGGCGGCCACTCCGCCTTCCAGCGCCGCGATTTTGGCCGCTACCGCATCGTTGGTAGGGTTCTGCAAACGGGTATAGAAATAGCCGCTTTCTTCCAGATCGAACAATTTGGCCATCTGCTCGCTGGTTTCATATTTGAAGGTGGTGCTTTGGTAAATGGGCAGAACGCGCGGTTCTCCCTTTTTCGGTTGCCAACCGGCCTGCACGCAAAGGGTGGCCGGTTTCAATTTGTTTGTCATATCCGTATGGTTTAGAATCAAAATGCTTTTATAGAGGGCCGCCCGGTCGATGCCGAGCCGTGCGCGCCGCTTGCCTTTCAGCCTTTTTCTGTCGAAAGGCAACCCGCAAAAGTAAAGAAAATCCGGCTACGCCACGCGTCCTACCCGAACAATTTCTTCTGTAAAATCCGGAACCAAAGGAAAGCCGCCACTCCTTTGAGCATGCTCGACAGGCTGATGGCCCACCATACCCCGGCTACTCCCAGCCCGATGGCCGTCAGACCTACCGCTATCGGAATCCGGAGCGTATTGAAGGTAATGCTGATAATGGCCGGCGGCAATGTGCGCCCCGTTCCGTAAAACAATCCTTGCATCGTGATTTCGAGCATCATAAACCACATCGAATACCCGTCGATCCGGAGGAAAACGCCCCCCGCTTCGTAAGCCGCCGGTTCCGGTACGATGACCGAAAACACCTCACTGCCGTAAAAGACGAAAAGCAACGTGCAGAAAAGGCCGAAAAGCGTTGTCATTTTCAAGGTCGTATGGTAAGCGCTTTTCACCCGCTGATGCCGGCGCGCCGCATAATTCTGGGCCACGAAAGCACTCAGGGCGGTGCTGAATCCTTGCGAAGTATTCCAGGCGATCGCTTCGATCTGGCCGCCGGCGGTGAGCGTCATCAAGCCGATATGGCCTCCGTACGTAGACGCCGTGCGCGCCATAAAGATATTAATGATGGCGAAAAACGTATTCAACAGCGCCACCGGCAAACCGAGTTGCAAGATCCGGCGCGTATAAAATCCTTTCAGCCGAACGAAAAAGGAAAAACCGCCCAACAACCGGCTGCGGCATTTCAACTGATAGACGAACAATCCCGTCACCGTAGCCTGCGAAACCCAGGTAGCCCAAGCTGCTCCGGCCGTACCGAGGCGGAAGCCGAAAATAAAAAGCGGATCGAGCACCATATTCAACAACAGGCCCGCTCCGCTAATATAAAAAGGTATTTTACTCAATCCCGAGGCATTATGAATGCCGGTAAAAGCCGCCGATAAAAAGATAAAAGGAAAGGCTGTCGCCACAATCCGGAGATACCCTACCGCCTGAGCCGTGATCGCGGCGTCGAGCTTATAAATCCGGATGATCGGATGGGCGAAAATAAATAAAATCGCCGCCCAACCGAGCGAGATCAAGAGGGCGATTGTCAGGTTATGCGAAGCAAAGCCCCGGGCCTGCTGGGCATTCTGCGCCCCGATGCTTTGGCCCACGCTGACTTCCGATCCTACTTTGTTCAGCAAAGAAATGGAGTTAGTCATCCACGTCAGGATACCCACCGCCCCGATAGCGGCTACCGCCTCGCTGCCCAGACGGCCCACCCAGGCCATATCGGTCAGGCTATAGGCCATCTGGATAAACGACGTCCCCATGATGGGTAGCGCCAGGTTGAACAATTGCCGGGTAATCGGCCCTTCCGTCAGATTTTTCGCTCCTTGCATATCCTTTTTTCAAATGATGCGCAAAAGTAGCGATAATTCCGCCGGCATGCGCTGTTTTTCGCCTTTTTTAGCGGATAAACAACAGCTCGCGGTATTTCGGAAGCGGCCACATCTGGTTATCGACCATCAATTCCAGCTCGTCGATATGGTCGCGGATCTGATCCAGATAGGGCGCTACCGTATCGTGATAGGTAATGGCCTTCTGACGCAGGTCGGCGATCCGGTTCGCTTTTTTGCGCGCCTCCACCATTTCGTCCACCATCTTTGTAACGGCCGAGATATGGCAGGCTATCTTCTTGACCAGGCGCCGCGGTTCTTCCGAAAGCGCCTCATATTCTTCTGTCGAGAAAGTCTCTTTCAGCCGGGCGATATTCTCCAGCAAGACCGTTTGGTAGCGGATCACCACCGGGATGATATGGTTGAGCGACAAATCGCCCAGGACGCGGGCCTCGATTTGCACCTTTTTGATGTACACTTCCCATTTCACTTCGTTGCGCGCCTGCAATTCTTTTTCCGACAACACGCCGGTTTGTTCGAACATCCGGATTACTTCCGGCTTCAGGTAAGCATCGTATTGCAGCGGCACGCTGTTTTCCGAATCCAGCCCGCGGCGTTTGGCTTCTTCTTTCCAGGCATCCCCGTAGCCATTCCCGTCGAAACGGATCGGCTTGGACGCTTTGATATAAGCTTTCAGCACCTCGAAAATGGCCGCCTCTTTGCTTTTTCCTTCGGCCCGCAGCGCTTCCACATCCTGTTTGAACTGCCTGAGTTGGTAAGCCACCGCCGAGTTGAGCGCCAGCAGCGCCGATCCGCAGTTGGCCGACGAACCCAGGGCGCGGAATTCGAACCGGTTGCCGGTAAAGGCGAAAGGCGAGGTGCGGTTGCGGTCGGTATTGTCGAGCAGGAGTTCCGGAATCTGTCCGAAGCCCAGGTGCAAGCCTTTTTTATCGTCTACTTCGATGGCGTCCTCGATGGAGCTATTTTCGAATTTGTCCAGAATGTCGCTGATCTGCGTACCCAGGAAGGTGGAGATAATCGCCGGCGGCGCTTCGTTGGCGCCCAGCCGGTGCTCGTTGGTAGCCGAAGCGATACTGGCTTTCAGCAGCGCATTGTATTTGTATACGGCCAGGATCGTATTCACCACAAAGGTAATGAAGCGCAGGTTGTCTTCCCGGTCTTTGCCCGGCGAGAATAAATTAGCCCCCTTGTCGGTTCCCATCGACCAGTTGCAATGTTTGCCTGATCCGTTTACCCCGTTGAAGGGTTTTTCGTGCAGCAGCACGCGGAAGTTATGATGGCGCGCCACCTTCTTCATCAGCGACATCAGCAGTTGGTTATGGTCGTTGGCCAGGTTGCATTCCTCGTAGATCGGCGCCAGTTCGAACTGGTTGGGCGCCACCTCGTTATGACGGGTTTTTACCGGAATGCCCAGTTTGTAGCATTCGGTTTCGAGATCTTTCATAAACTCCTGCACCCGCGAAGGGATGGCTCCGAAATAATGATCGTCCAACTGTTGGTTTTTGGCGCTTTCGTGCCCCAGCAGGGTACGTTCGGTAAGCGACAGGTCGGGGCGGGCGGAATAAAGGTCTTCGTCTACCAGGAAATATTCTTGTTCCCAACCCAGGTAGGTGATGACTTTGTTCACCTCTTCGTCGAAATAGCGACAGACGTCGCGGGCGGCTGTGCCTAATACTTCGATCGAACGGATAAGGGGGGTCTTGTAATCCAGCGCTTCGCCGGTGTAGGCGATAAAGACGGTAGGAATACAAAGGGTATCATCCACGATAAAAGCGGGAGAGGAGGGATCCCATGCGGAATAGCCGCGGGCTTCGAAGGTGTTGCGCAAGCCACCGCTCGGAAAGCTCGATGCATCGGGTTCCTGCTGGACAAGCAGTTTGCCGCTGAACTCTTCAATCATGCCCCCGTTGCCGTCGTGCTCTACAAAAGCGTCGTGCTTTTCGGCGGTGCCGTCGGTGAGGGGTTGAAACCAGTGGGTGTAATGGGTTACTCCTTTTTCCAAGGCCCACATCCGCATCCCGGCGGCTACGTGATTGGCAATTTGCCGGTCGATCGGCTTGCCCGTGTCAATGGCTTCTGTTAAGGCGTTGAAGGTTTCTTTGGTGAGGTACTTTTGCATGGTCCTCCGGTTAAAGACGTTCTCACCATAGTATTCGGATACTTTTTCATTGGGAGTAGTTGCTTCCACAGCCTTACGGTTGGATGCCTTCTCCACTGCATTAAAGCGTGAGATTGACATAAGACTTATTTTTTTGTTTTATCGGCTACAAAGATAGTGCAAACCGAGAGCAGAAACAAACAGAGTTTGGTTCTGCCGAGGTGAAGCCTATCTTCGTTCTATTAGAAACAAAGATAGTGCAAACCGGGAGTAGAAACAAACAGCGTTTGGTACTGCCCAAGTGAAGCCTATCTTCGTTTATTTGGGGCAAAGATATAGGTAAATCTTTAGTTTGGGTTGCAAAGGGTAGTTAAAAAAGATGTTTATTGAGAAATAAGGCAGAAGGTGAATCGGGTAGGCGGACGATGATTTTCTATGTGTTGCCTAGCGTGTAAACCAGGAAGAAGGGAATAAAAAACCGGATCTACCCGAAATAAAACGGGTGTGCAACCGATAAAAACAGCCTGTTAAAAAAAATAAAAACAACAATAAGCCTGTGGAAAAATGGCATTAATTTAATTACCTATAAAACAGCGATTTATCTCTTGCTGCGAATAAATTGAAATTGCACTGCGATGAAATCCGGATTCCATCGCAGTGCAATTTCAATTCGATGCCAGTGTAATTGTTTTTTCTTGCCAGTGTATTTTTTCCTGCGAAAAAAAAGGACACGAACCCTAGAACAAGCTCCAGGCCACCGTCAGTCCGGCCATCACGATCGCCACCATGCTCATCAGCTTAATCAAGATATTCAAGCTCGGGCCCGACGTATCCTTAAACGGATCGCCCACCGTGTCGCCTACCACCGTGGCTTTATGCGCTTCGCTGCCTTTGCCGCCGTGATTCCCTTCTTCCACATGCTTTTTGGCATTATCCCAGGCCCCGCCCGCATTCGCCATAAAGACGGCCAATACGAAACCGGTACTCAGACCCCCGATCAGCAAGCCGATCACGCCCGAAACCCCGAAAATCAAACCGACCAGAATCGGCGCGATAATCGCCAGCAGCGAAGGCAAAATCATTTCATGCTGCGCTCCCTTCGTGGAAATCGCCACGCAACGCGCATAATCCGGCTGTGTCTTACCCGTCAGGATGCCTGGCATTTCCCGGAACTGCCGCCGCACTTCTTCCACCATCCGGCCGGCTGCCCGGCCTACGGCGTTCATCGTCAACCCGCAGAACATAAAGGCCATCATTGAGCCCAGGAACATGCCGGCCAGCACTTTCGGATTCATCAACGTTACATTATAATATACCATGAAATCGGTGAAAGAGGCTTTCGAAACCTCCAAGGTCCGGCCGTCGGCAAACGACAACGCCGTTTCGCCCAGACGCAGCAAACCAATCTTGATTTCTTCAATATAAGAAGCCAGCAACGCAAGCCCCGTCAGGGCCGCCGAACCGATGGCGAACCCTTTTCCGGTGGCCGCCGTGGTATTTCCCAGCGAGTCGAGTGCATCCGTACGTTGGCGTACGTCTTTGCCCAATCCCGACATCTCCGCATTTCCGCCCGCATTATCAGCAATCGGCCCGTAGGCATCGGTAGCCAAGGTAATGCCCAGCGTAGAAAGCATGCCGACGGCGGCGATGCCGATCCCGTATAAACCCATGCCTACCTGGCTGAAATCGAATCCGGAAGCAAACAGGAACGAGCAGATAATCCCCACGACCACCGCAATAACCGGAATAGCCGTCGACAACATACCCAAACCCAATCCGGAAATAATCACCGTGGCCGGCCCCGTCAGTCCGGCTTCCGAAACCAGGCGCGTCGGTTTGTACGATTGGGAAGTATAATATTCCGTGGCTTGTCCGATCACGATGCCTACCAACAGCCCTACCACCACCGCGCAACTGATCCAGAACCAATTATTCAATCCCAGCAGGTAAAGAATACCGAAGGTGGCAGCCGCAATAAGCACCGAACTCAGGTTCGTGCCCACCGCCAGCGCTTTGAGCAAACTCTTGATTGACGCATCTTCATCCGTCCGTACCGCAAAAATGCCCAGAATAGAAAGGATGATACCCACCGCCGCGATCAACATCGGGGCGATCACGGCTTTATATTGCATCTCTACATCTCCTCCCATTCCCCCGAAAGCGGCCGCTCCCAAGGCGGCGGTGGCCAGTATCGAGCCGCAATACGATTCGTACAGGTCGGCCCCCATGCCGGCTACGTCGCCCACGTTGTCGCCCACGTTGTCGGCAATCGTAGCCGGGTTGCGCGGATCGTCTTCAGGAATCCCGGCCTCTACTTTGCCCACCAGGTCGGCGCCTACGTCGGCCGCTTTGGTATAGATGCCGCCTCCCACACGGGCGAAAAGGGCTTGCGTGGAGGCTCCCATGCCGAAGGTCAGCATGGTGGTGGTGATAATCGTCAGCTTATGCGTGGGGTCGAGCATTTCGGCCGGAATGCAGGCGTCGAGCAGCAGGTACCAGAAGGAGATGTCGAGCAGTCCCAGCCCGACCACGACCAACCCCATCACCGCGCCGCTGCGGAAAGCTACCTGTAGCCCCTGGTTCAGGGATGAACGGGCGGCGTTGGCTGTACGCGCCGAGGCGTACGTGGCCGTTTTCATGCCTAGGAAACCGGCCAATCCGGAGAAGAAACCGCCGGTCAGAAAAGCGACCGGCACCCAATGGTTCTGTACGTCGAAACCGTAGGCCATGATCGAGAACAGAACGACCAGGGCCAGAAACACCAGGCTGACTACTTTGTATTGCTGTTTTAAATACGACATGGCGCCCTGGCGCAC
>DBFJSK010000512.1:0-6899 GCA_048403675.1 Tannerellaceae bacterium
AGCTGGTTCAGAGCATCTGCCTTACAAGCAGAGGGTCGGGGGTTCGAATCCCTCAACGCCCACTTTCAATATTTTGGTTTTCACCGATCGTATCGGGCGTTTAGCTCAGCTGGTTCAGAGCATCTGCCTTACAAGCAGAGGGTCGGGGGTTCGAATCCCTCAACGCCCACTTCTGAAGAAATCCTGTTAGTCTTTTGATTAACAGGATTTTCTGTTTTTTTGGGGGGAGGAAGAGGCGACTACGTCGCCTCATTATCTTACTTTTGGCTTGATCCAAAAGTAAGCAAAAGATCAAGGCCTGAACCTCCGGGGCTACTCCGGGCAAATTCTGGGCTGTCACAGCCCAAACTCGCTGCGCCGGAGACAAGGGCTGCTCCGGACGCCCAGCATTTACGCTCCGCTGTACGCCCTTGCGGCTTATGGCCTTTCGAAAAAGCTTCGCTTTTTGTGGGGATAGCCGATACCGACTGTTTTTTATAATAACGGGGTTGCAGAAGCCTATCAAACACATATGTATGGATCTTTATTCTTTTGCTGGGGGGGGAAGCTTTCCGGGCGGAAAAAGGGGTATTTGCGAAGAATACATTACATTTGTAAAAATGTTGGGTTGGCATGTATCCTATTCCTCGATACGATTTTTATAAAACGAAATATGGAGAAGAGCTTCTGATTGATCTGGTTAGTCTGGAAACGATCAGAAAATATGTGGCGGTACATCCGGTACATAGGTTGTCGTATTTCGATATTACGTTTATTACAGAGGGAAGCGGCTTTTTTATGATCGACGATCAACACTACCGGGTTCAGCCCGGCGACGTTGTCTTTTCCCGGCCGAACGAAATACGTACATGGGATCATGAACATATCGGCAAAGGATATGCTTTGATTTTCGAAGAAGAGTTTTTACTCTCTTTCTTTAATGACCCTTTCTTTTTGCAACATCTTAGTTATTACCATCCCAAACGTCCGACGGCCAAACTAAGCATCCTTTCTATCCGGCCCCGCATCGATCATCTACAAGCTGAAATCCTTTCCGAACTAAAAAATTACCAGGCGAAAGATAAACACATCCTCCGGGCTTTGCTGTATGAAATACTGATGCTCCTTAACCGGGAATATGCGGCGTCTACTCCCCCCTCCGATCTCGCTACCTCCGCAGGGGCGCGCCGCCATCTGCATGCTTTTTTCGATTTGGTATCTACGCATTGTACCGTTTACCGGCAAACGAATTATTATGCCGACCGGTTATGTATCACCCCCAATTATCTGAATGAAATCGTTCAAAAATATACCGGCTTCACGGCCAAGTCGTATATCCTCGACCGGGTGTTGCTGGAAGCTAAAAAACTACTGAGCTATACCCCGCTTTCGATCGCAGAAATAGCCTGCCGGCTGAATTTCGACGATTCTTCATATTTTATTCGTTTGTTCCGCAACCAAACTCACTGTACGCCGCTCCAATATCGTGCGCGTACAAAACGTTGAAAAGTGCCTTTTCTCCCTTTCTTTGTGCTGTGTCTTCCCTTTTTCCGTATCGTACCTTTGCCGCATACTTATTCATTCAAACTAATATGTACTTAAAATGGACAAAGAAAGTGTAGCAAAGGCAATCATTGCACAAGAAAAAAGGGCGCTGGAAGCCTGGAATGCAGGTAATCCTTCCGGGTATCTGGAAATCTATCATCCGGATATAACTTATTTCGATCCGATGCATCAAAAAAGAATCGACGGATGGGAGAACATGCGGGTGTATTACGAATCGATCCGGGGGAAGATAAAGGTCGAGCAGTATGAAATGATCGATCCTCTGGTAGAAATCTGGAAGGAGACGGCGGTGCTGACCTATAATTTATTTTGTACATCCGAAGGGGTGCCGTACCATTGGAATTGCACGGAAGTATACCGTTTGCTACCGGATACAGGGTGGAAAATTATCCACAACCATTGGTCGCTCATTCAAACGGAGGCAGAATCTAAGTAATCCTTTTTATACGGAATGAAGCGCGGACAAACCGATACCGCACTCATCCGTATAGTCGGGGCAGGCCGGCAGTTTGCTGCGCGGCGTCCCCGGCTACCGTTTCAAAAACGTAGGGAAAAAGTAGATAGGAAGATGTTTTTATGTACCGGCGCCGGATGGATAACAGGCATTTGCTTCCATCCGGCGACCCTGAAAGAGAGTTTCCGGCCGCCTATTTCCCCGATAGGGAAGCGGCAATCCATCGATCGACGGAGTATTTGCCAGGGCCGGTCATATACATTAATACAAAGACAACAAGGTAGATAAATGCAAGCTCTTTTTCAGCGAAAGCCTGTGCGCCGTGAATAACGAAAAAGGCGACAGCCATCGTGATAATCATCGGTATCAAGACAAGGCGGTAAAGAAGGCCGAACATGAATCCTAACGAACAAATCACTTCGGCGAAGATAACGAGGCAAAGCGAAAACGGCGTGCCGATGCCCAAGGGGTCGGGGAAGGTGGAGGAAAGAGAAGCAAAATGCGTCCATTTCTCCATACCATGCAGCAGCAAAAGCATTCCGAAGATAATGCGCAGAGCGAGCAAGAAGATCGAATAGACCGTGCCTTCGGGATGTTGTGGAAATAAAAAATTATAAACGCTTGCCATATTTTTTCTATTTTAGTAAGATTAAACCTCCCTTTTTGAAAGTATAACAAGCCACAGCCCGGAATGGTTTAAAAAACAGGGGGTATCTTTATACGCCCCCCACCCGAAACCCTTGTCGAAAGGAACAAATTCGCCCAAACAGCCCGATTCGAATGATTGCAAAAAAAGAAAAAAACAACAAGAAGCCCTAGCCCATTTTTCCACCGAAAGCTGTTTTTACATTCCTCTGATTTTCAACCTTATACATCCGAGCAAAAATAGACTGCGAAGAAATTAAAATTCCATGCTTATGCAATTCTGATTCCATGCCTATGTAATTTCATTTTTATAAGCATGGAATCAGATTTTCATGCGCTACCCTCCGCCGAAGGATAGCAAAATTTACAATAAGCCTTTCCCCAGACGTGCCACCAATGCGGCCAGTGAATCTTTTAATGTTAAGATCAAGGCATTCAGGATGCAACTTAGAGGTGTAAGAGATATTACTTTTTTTCTATTCAGATTAGCCAAGATATATGCTTAAAATAGACAATCCCTCAGCTTTTCGGTATGATCCCTTTTCGGTATGACCCGCGATCCTCCCAAACAAAAAAAGTCCTGCAAACCAACGATTTGCAGGACTTTGTGACCCGGGTGGGAGTCAAACCCACGACCTTCAGAACCGGAATCTGACGCTCTATTCACTAAGCTACCAGGCCAAAGACAGCGCAAAAGTAGGCATTAATTTTTTAACTTCCAAATCCTGGCGGAAATATTTTCATTTAATAAATTGCACGCAAGTTTGGAAAAATATCTGCCATTTTGTAAATAAAACCGGGCGGAAAATTGTTATTTTGCCGCGAATCATTATCTTTGCCCTGCATTATTCACAAACACAAAGCACAACCAAATATGAGTTATTTAATTAAACCCGCCGGATACAAAGCTTTACTCAACCTCTCCCAGACCGAAATGGGCATCAAAAAGATTAAAGACTTTTTCCAGCAAAACCTATCGTCGGAACTCCGCCTCAGACGCGTCACCGCCCCCCTCTTCGTACTCAAAGGCATGGGCATCAACGACGATTTGAACGGCACCGAACGCGCCGTAACCTTCCCCATCAAAGACCTCGACGATTCCAAAGCCGAAATCGTACACTCCCTGGCCAAATGGAAACGCCTCACCCTGGCCGACTACCAGATTGAAGAAGGCTACGGCATCTATACCGATATGAACGCCATCCGTTCCGACGAAGAACTAGGCAACCTCCACTCCCTCTATGTTGACCAATGGGACTGGGAACGCGTCATGCGCCCCGAAGAACGCACCATCGACTTCCTCCAAGAAATCGTCCGCCGCATCTACGCCGCCATGGTACGCACCGAATACCTCGTATACGAAATGTTTCCCGTCATCCGCCCCACCCTGCCGCAGCAGATTCATTTCATCCATGCCGATGATTTATTGAAAAAATATCCTACCTTTACGCCCAAGCAGCGGGAAGACGCCATCGCCAAAGAATACGGAGCCGTATTCATCATCGGTATCGGCTGTCCGCTGAGCAACGGAGAAAAACATGACGGACGCGCCCCCGACTACGACGACTGGTCGACCGTAGCCGCCAACGGCCAAACCGGCCTCAACGGCGATTTGCTGGTATGGGACGATGTGCTGAACCGTTCGATGGAACTATCGTCAATGGGCATCCGGGTCGATAAAGAGGCCCTTCTCAGACAACTGAAAGCCACCGGTTCGGAAGACCGGCAAACGCTTTACTTCCACCAACGCCTGCTGGGCGGCGAACTGCCCCAAAGCATCGGCGGCGGCATCGGGCAAAGCCGTTTGTGTATGTTCTACCTGCGCAAAGCCCATATCGGGGAAATACAGGCAAGCATCTGGCCCGAGCCCATGCGGCGCGAAGCCAAAGCAGCCGGGATGTACCTGATCTGACCGCAGAGGAGACGGCAGTTTGACAATGAACAGCCCCTACAGATCGCACGTCCCGACCTCGTTTCCCCGGCCTATTCATTGCCAAACTGTCAATTATAACCATATGGATGTCAAAATCGAACAAAGTTGGAAAGAACGGTTAGCCCCCGAATTTGAAAAAGAATATTTCAACCAACTCATCAATTTCGTAAAACAGGAATACCGCGAGCACACCATTTACCCTCCCGGCCCCTACATCTTCAACGCCTTCGAACATTGCCCCTTCGACCGGGTAAAAGTGGTCATCCTCGGCCAAGACCCCTACCACGAACCCCGCCAGGCGCACGGACTTTGCTTCTCCGTACAAGACGGCGTACCCTATCCCCCCTCGCTCATAAATATTTTCAAGGAAATCCAAGACGACCTCGGCCGCCCCGTGCCCCCCAGCGGCAACCTTATCCGATGGGCCGACCAAGGCGTACTCCTACTCAACGCCACCCTGACGGTACGCGCCCACCAAGCCGGCTCACACCAGAACAAAGGATGGGAAACCTTTACCGATGCCGTCATCCATCGCCTGGCCGCCGAAAGAAGCCATGTCGTCTACATCCTATGGGGATCGTATGCCCAGAAAAAAGGCGCCTTTATCGACCCTTCCCGCAACCTGGTGTTGAAATCCGCCCATCCCTCTCCGCTTTCCGCTTACCGGGGATTCTTCGGCAACAAACATTTCAGCAAAGCCAACGATTACCTGATCGCGACCGGACAGACACCCATCGAATGGTAATTCCATCCCCCTCCCACCGGAAATCACAAGAAAAGAACGAAGGAAATTTTCCTACGCTCCAAGGGTAAAAAGACAAAGAAACAAACATACGGAAGCGCCCCCGAAAGTAGAATCCACTTTCGGGGGCGCTTCTTTTTCCTCCTAAAAACAACTTCTTATTTTGTCCCTTAACCCGCAAAAACCAACGGACGCAGCAAGCGGTCTTTATTCTATTTTCCGCCCATTAGTACCATTGCTGCCCGTCGCGGTAACTGCTGCGCTGGTCATACTTCAAATCTTTCAAGAGCGACGAACTTACCGCCACCGTGAACGTATACGATTTGAACGGGCCCACCGGCACGAAACTGGCCGTCATCTGGAAACAGTGCAAATCCCGGGCAATATTACACGTCATATACGAAATCTTTTTCACATCGAAATCGTACGTCGCATTAAAGTTAAACCGCCAGTTCTTCGTCGGCTGGATATTTCCGTTGAAACTCAGCGAATGCGTCAGATCGTAATTATACTCCTTCTTCACCGGATTGAACCTTCCGTATCCCAACCGCATACTATAGCTGAACGACAAGCTCCAGGGAATTTTATTAATCATATACCCTTCCGCATCATACTCGCCCGAATCTTTCTTTTTCCCCAGCAAGCGTCCCCCCTTCTTTTCACCGTTGGGATCGGTCGTTCCGTCCGGATTCTCCGTATCCGCCGTATCGGTACCCTCCGCTGCCGATTTCGTTTGGCTATTCGAATCGTCGCCTCCTCCGAACAATTTCTTGAAGGTATCGTTATTGAAGGTATAAGAAAAACTCGTTCCCGTCGAACGCAAGCGTCCGAAACCCTTGCCGGCTTTCCAACGCGGCACGTCCTTGCGGATCGGATTCCCGTTTTCATCGGCATCATAGGTATAGGTATCGAACGTCCCGTTCAGGTTCAACGTATAATTCTTCGACAATTTCAACCGCAAGCCTACGTTCAGGTCGCTCCACCGGAACGAGTCGGCCGCCATATTATAGCTCATACCCAACGATAACTTATCGATCAGGCTGATCTTCCGGAAGCCCGTCGAATCGCGATCGGAGCGTATTTTCATCTCGATATTGTTATCGATATTGAAGTTGATGCTTCCCTGCTTGCCGCGTCCCGGTACGCCGTAGGAGTTATGCGCAAAAGGAGAATAAATATAATGCACATCCCTGCCGTCGCTGCCGGTATAGATAAAATCGTCGTAATACCCGAACCGGGAAGAACCGAAGTCGGGCGCCGCGCTGAAACTGATGGAAGGCTCAAACCGGTGGCGGATCATTTCCACCTTATTTCCCAAAAAGGGCAAAGGCTTAAAGAAACCGTACAAGGTCGTCGAGGCCGATACCGAGGCATTGAAATCGAAGAGCCGGTAAAAACCGTAGGTCGTATCACGCGGCATTACTTTCTGTTCCAATTCATCATACCCCTGTTCGATCTTGCTCGTATACCACCTTTCCTTATAGTTGAACGAAGGCGATATATTCAGGTATTTTAAGACCGAAAACGTGGCGCTGACCGGAATGGTATGCTGCATGGCATTGCGCCAGTCTTTGAGGATA
>DBFJSK010000513.1:0-2746 GCA_048403675.1 Tannerellaceae bacterium
AGATCATGACAGAATCCCGTACTTCCGCTTTCTCGGTAGAAGTGGACGAATCTCCGCTGTACCGGCGTTTCAATACGGAAAAAGAAGGCGTTGTTGCTAACGACGATCCCGATACCCTGAAATTCTTCCGTGTAAACAACCCGGCCGACATGTTGTTCGAAGATGCGCACAGCGTATACTCGGAAGGCAAGGAAATCAATTTCTTAGGTGTAAACAATAAGATCCAGTTCCCGGATGCCAAACGCGCCATCTATGTGGATACGGCCTATGTAAACCGCGGTACAGGTTATATCAAACCGCAGTACCTGCTGGGTGTTGGCGTAAGAATCATCCCGGGTTCGGATGCCGTTCCTTGTCCGCTGGATCACAACCACGGCTTCGACAAAGACGGTAACGCTTTGGATAAATGGACTTGCTCGCACGCTACTCCGGGTACAACAGGTTATGTGCGCGCTCGTTATCTGATTAATACGGTTGATTCTGCAAAAGTTGCCGGCAACTATCGGGGCGATGATCGCGATAAAGACTACATCTGGAACAACCAGGTACGTCTGGCCTTCGTAGAAGCTATCCATAAAGCCGACACACTGTATATCCTGCGTGGCGACACGGCTGATTGGGCCGATCCTGTTGACTTCGCTAAGCTGCCGAACAAGATTCGTTTGGACAACAACTTGCACAAGAACACAGTATTCTCCTTCCGTCTGTTGGAAGAAGGTTCCGACAACTTCTTGATGGAATCTGCTGCCACGCAGGGTGCTCCGTTTATCGCTCCGATGACAGGCGGTTGGGTTAAGATCCAGAACGGTGTACCCGTTGTATCTTACGCCGCTTTCCAAGACGCTGCGAACGAATCGGAAATCTTCAATGTGGAAAAGACCTCGGAATCTCCGACAGCAAACGAAGGCCTGTCTGCCGGCGAAATAACGATTCAGACGCTTGCAGGTGCCGTTGTCGTGAAGAATGCTGCCGGCAAGTCTGTTAAGATGACGAATATCCTGGGCCAGCCGCTGGCTGATACTGTTCTGACTTCCGATAAGGCAACCGTAGGCGTACCGGCCGGTATCGTGGTGGTATCTGTGGAAGGGGAAGAACCGGTCAAGGTGGTTGTAAAATAAAACAAAAATAAGCCCGGGCAGGGTACAGGCGTGTAGGCGGAAGATCCGCTTTCAAGCTCTGTCGCGCGCTGAGAGAGAACTGATAAGCGTACCCTTTTCCACAGGAAGAAAGGGTACGCTTGTATGATATTACGTCCTGCCTACGTCCGCCGGGTGGTAGCGCATATCTAGCGAAGCCGCTCCCCGCCGGTATCGACCGGATTAGGGTATGGGGAAGCGACTTTGGCCGGCGATAGGGGTTGCCGATACCTCAAAATCGAGCGTGCCTCGCCCGGAGCCGTTCACGATAAGCGTAACCGAATGGAGGCCCGGATAATGCCTCCTTGTATTTACATCGGCAAAGGAATGGTTTTTTGTGTAAAACCTTTTTCCGTTCTCCTTTAAAGAAAGCTCGGATAGTTGGAATATCTTACGGTTCCGCTTGCCGTTTGCTTTCACATACTCGATACCATATTCCAGCCGTACCCTCGTCGCTTTTTTGGCCTCGATCTGAAAGGAAAAGGTCAGATCCTGCCCAATGGAAACTGTCGCCGTATCCAACCGGAAGCCGTCTACATGCACACAATCGGCATCTGCCAATCCGAAGAGGCCCAACACCTGCCTGTCGCCCTTTTTAAGAAGTGTCCGGCAGCCGTGCTTTACAATCCAATCGGTATGCTTGTTGTGGCCGTGCCAGTCTTTTGCCGTTTTCACCACCAGTCCGGGATGTGTTTTGGAAATATCGTTCAGGTTATTGGCCACGCTTTTGCGTACATACAGCGAAGGATCGGCTTTAAGTCGCTCTAAGATGCCCAGCACCGGCGACGGGTCTTTCTTGAAGCTGGTTAAGACCTGCCCCCAGGGCAGTTGCGGGCGGCAACCTTCGCTGGCCAGCCGGCGGACATGCTCGTTGTCATGCCTGGCCCAGGCGGCCATCTGTTGCATCATCCGCTTTTCCTGGTTGATGATAAATGGCCTCACGGCAAATTCGGACGATGAGCAGAGGGTATACCTTTCCAGCGCGGCCATTGACAAATCCCAATAGGACTCGTCCTGTCCGTACACTTCCACAAAATCCGGGAAATACATCAACCCATAGTCGTTAAACCCTGCAGGATAACCCGCTACGACCTTATCGATGATGCCAAGCGCCTGTTCATAATCGGTTGGCAAATATCTTCCTAAATGGAGGGTAATTTTTCGCATGCGGGCTTTCAGCCCTAACTCATCCCAGGGTTCGTTCAGAATGTCGCGTACGAAATCATCCACCTCAAATGAATGATATACGGCGCTGATGCGCGCGGCCAGCTCGTGCAGCGTTTGGTATGTATACTTGTTTTTTAGTAATTCTGCCATATCCTCTCCCTTTTCTACTCAAATGCTCTTTTCTTATTTCCCGTTTTTTTCGTCCCGGCGCTTTTGGCGCAGGCGATAACGTTTGATTTGCAAATAACGAAGCAGGAAAATAATCAGCAGCGTTACTCCGATCACCAAGAAATAGCTGGTATAGGATCGCTCCGGATCATGGCCAGGCCAGCCGATAAAGCTCATGACACATAGATAAGCCAACAAAACGAGCGTGGTGAGATTGATTTTTTTCATACGATTCTTTTTTTGCTTACTAGTCTTTATAGAACACAAATATATCG
>DBFJSK010000514.1:0-1687 GCA_048403675.1 Tannerellaceae bacterium
CGTTTTCGGCTTTTCCGTACTTTCCCCAAAACCGGATTGCCTCTTTGCCACTCGCCTACTCCCGCCGGGCCTTACTCCGATCCCTTTTTCTTTTCCTCATGCCGGCAACCGCAAGGTACAGTTTCTCAAAAAAATCATTTTTGAAAAACAAACCGTAAAAATACAGTCAGCCTGCAAAAGGATGAAGAGCCGGATGATCTCATAAAAAAATACGATACAATAAGCTCCTACACTTAGGCTTAACCTCAAGTTTGAAAAGACACGATTTTATACGATAACTCATCAGATTACAAAAAATATATTGCAAATATATCATAATGTATAGTTAAAGTAAGCAAATATTCACCCTTAACGTATTGCATATTCAAATTCTTTTCCTTTCATTTGTCAGACAAATAAGATTTATACGAATTATCATCTAATCTAGTTATGGACAAATTGAAAGTTAACCACCAAGCAGTCACTTTAGTCGATCAAGTGGAAGACAGTCTTCTTACCTACTTCAAAGAGAACGATCTGCAAACAGGCGATACCATTCCCAACGAAATCGAATTGGCAGCGGCCCTGGGCGTCGCCCGTAGCGTACTTCGCGAAGCGTTGAGTCGTTTAAAAATGATGGGCATGATCGAAACCCGTACCCGCCGGGGCATGATTTTAAGGGAACCCTCTATTTTGGGCGGCATGAAACGGGTGATCGATCCGCGCATTCTGAGTGAAAATTCGCTATTCGATATACTGGGTTTCCGGATTGCCCTCGAAATAGGCATTTGCAGCGATCTTTTCCGGAATATCACCCCGAAGGACATTAATGATTTGGAAGAGATTGTAAAAATGGGAATTGTATTCGAGAATAATGAATACGCACCGGTGAGCGAATTCACGTTTCATGCCAAACTGTACGAGATTACAGGCAACAAAACCATCTCGGAGTTTCAGGAGATCATTCATCCGGTGATGATTTTCGTGAAAAATAAATTCAAAGATCTGCTCGAACCTATCAATATCGAAATGAAGGAAAAAGACCGCATCGTAACGCATGCCGACCTGTTGGGTTATTTGAAACGAAAAGACGAGGCGGGTTATCGAAAAGCGATTGAACAACATTTCGAGGTATATAAAAAATTCATGAATAGCCGCACTTAATTATCCACTAAAAAACCATTTGTTAACCGATGTCTGATATTTTAAAAATAGGATTGATTTTTCTTCTTACTTTGGGAGGATTCGCTCGAACGAATGCCGGAGAACCCTCTACGCGCGACGGCCGTTCGATTATGGAGAAACTGGAATGGGACAACACACTGAGATTGCCGGATGTAAAGGGAGCACCGAATCCGGGCGTAGCCGGAGCCTTTGCCGGATTCATCGGGAATAAGCTGATCGTGGCGGGAGGCGCTAATTTTCCGGCGGCGATGCCTTGGCAAGGCGGCCGGAAAACGTGGTGGAGTACCTTATATGTCTACGATACGCAGGCTAAAAACGCCGAATGGGAAGTCAAAAACGATTTCTTACCCTTCCCTGTAGCTTATGGCGTATCCATCAACTTGCCGGAAGGCATCTTATGTATAGGCGGCTGTGATGCCGACCGGTGTTTCAATACCGTGTTTTTGATTCAGGAAGAAAACAAACAACTGAAGATAGCCGACGATTGGCCGCCGCTCCCGGTACCTTTGGCCCATGCGACCGG
>DBFJSK010000515.1:0-13931 GCA_048403675.1 Tannerellaceae bacterium
CGGAAGCCATACTGGCAGCCGGATTGTATACCTGGAAAGGAATGGCGAGGGTTTCGAACCGAATTGCTTCCGACTGCCGGAAAGCGGAGGCGATGATCGGTTGGGTATGGCCGGCTTCAAGACAGATCAGTTCGTAATCCAACACATTGCTTTGCACGGCCAGCCCGTTGACAGTGGCCGTCATATAAACCTGCAAGGAATGATTGCCGTGGGATTGGGCCGGCAGCGTATAGCTCAATTGACGGTTCGAGAGGCTGGTGACGACCGGCTCGGCCTCCACCCCGTCGATCCGGAAATGAACCGTTTTTTCCAACGCCCCGACCGGTGTGTACCGGTAGACAACAGGGCCTTCGAACACCTGCGTAGCATCGAAGGAAGAAGTAACCGATAGGTCGATAACTTCCACCGTATAGTTCAATTGCCGGTTGGAGGCGGCGCTGTCGGTAATGGAAACTGCGACACGGTTGGTTCCCCTTTTCAGATAAGCGGTCAGGTCGAACCAGTTATTTCCCTGCCGGATGGCTCCGGCCGCCACTTCCTTTTCATTGACAGTATAGACGGCTCGCCCGTCGCCGGTCGTATTCCCGTCGTCGGTATAGACCGAGGTGAAACTAAAGCCAATCGAGAGAGACTGCCCTTCGATAGCTGAAAGGGCGGTGCCGACCAGGCTTTTCACCTTCATCACTACGCCGCCCGGCATTTGGGTACCTAAGGGCAGTTCGGCCCATTCGGCACCCTCCCATTTATACAATAAGTCCAGATCAGCCACGTAACAGACGCAGCCTTTACGAAGCCTCGCAGCGGGAATGGCATCCCGTTCGTCCATCGTTTCCACTTCTTTCCAGCCCCCTTTCCCGTAGCGGCTGTCGTGGGTGGCATAGGTATCCTGATCGGTGAAAGGCACCAAGGTTGCCGCTATATTCGTTCCTTTTAATTCACTCATTTTATTTCTATATTTAATACACCCGTCTGGATGCTGTTTAACCTGAAAATGGCATACGATTCGGTATAACCCGAGGCGTTGATCCATGCACGCACTTCTTTGTGCCAGTCGGTATTCCTCAGGCCGCCCACCCAAAATTCGATGCCGTCGGCCAGCGAGGCGGGCAGAATATAATAAGGATATTTTCCGCCGGTGCAATCGAAGCGGGTCGCTGCCTGTCCCCGCGTAGCCCAAGCTGTTTCTAACGCCAGTATTTGCACATCCGTAAGCGAAGCCGAGGCGGATACTCCCCAGTACTTCTTTTGCCGGAAAAGAGCGTGCACGGTTTGGCTGACGGAAAGTTTGCCGGCCGTGGCAGCCAAGGTATATGCGGTATCTGCGCTTACCTTTTCGAAAGTGCGGGTACGCAGGGACGGCAGGAGGACTTCGCCGTTCAACGTCTGGGTGGTGACCGCCCGGTCGTATTCCCACCGGAGGGTGATGTCCAGAGCGCTCCCTTTTTCGAAAGTGCCTGCGCCTTCGAACGTGAGGGTAAAGGGAAAGACTTTCGTCATCAATAATTCCACTTGACTTAGCACGCCTTCCTCGGGTTGGTAAATACCCTCCTTTTTGACCAGGATACTGCCGTCGGCCGCCGAATCGGCCAGACGGGAGACGTTTTTCAAACCGCCCAAGGTAGTGGCGCCGGCGCCCCCTCCGCCCCCTTCTCCCGAAGAGGCCAGCAGATCGGCCGCAAGGCGGACATTACGGCCGGTACCCTGATGCACGGCGGGTAGAAACAAATCGGTCGTAAAAGAGACTTCCGGCATTTCACTGATTTTGCGTGTACGGTATTCCGTATCGCCGGCCGTAAAGGCAGCAGTGACTTCGCCGGTTGCACCTACCGTAGTAGCTTGGCCGGTACCGCCAGACGCCGCAGCATAGGCTTCGACCTGCAACAAGGCAGCCGGCGTATGAGGAGCCGTTGCATGGGGAGCCGGCGCCACAGGGGAAACCTGAGAGGCCGGGGGCGTCGATATCCCTGTCGGCATAAACATCGAAGGGGTGAGGTCGATCAGGTAATCGTCTTCGGTTGAAACCAGCGCGCCATCTTCGGAGGCCAGCAGATAAGCGGAATTCCCCTTGTCCTGCAAGGCCGTACAGACCAGCGTCAGGTTGAAAGCGGCGACGACCGGAGCCTCCGCCGAAATCAACCGGAAACCGGAGGTTTGTTTGTAATAACAAGGATAGGTCTTGCCGCCCGGCCGGTAGCTTAGAAACCGTTCGCCGGGTTGGAGCCAGGCATGAAAAAAGGCATCGTAACAGGCCCAGAAACGTTCCATCGAAGCGGCCGCCAGACAGCAACGGAAATTGACTTCCTTGCTGTCGAAAACAACCTGACCCGTATCGTACCAGATGCCGTCGCTCCCGGCAAATTGGCGGCTCAGTCCGGGCTTGACGGAGGCGGATTGCAAACATTCGTCGCGGCCGGATTCCACCACCAGCCCATAGCAATCGAGGGAAACGCCGTCGAGGGTAAAGTCGGAGACCGGCAGGGGAAGTCCCCCCTCTGCCACTTCCCCGGGGGCGGGGCGGTAAGGGAAATCGTCGGCCAGTTTCAAGGTAAAAGCGGCTCCTTCGGTTCCTTTCAGGTGCAAAGCCGATTGGGAAAGCAGCCGCAACCGCCATTCTTTTTGCAAGGCCGGAATCCGGAAGGTACGGTAGCCGGGCCGGCTGAGGAAAGCGATAAAGGCGTCGTCCATTCCTTCGGCCCCTCCCCGGAGGAAGGAAAGGGTAAGTTCCTTTTTCTGCAAACAAGGGGTTGCCAGATCTACTTCGATGCCTTCTTCTTCGGGCCAGTTGTTTTTTTCGGGCTCTTTCAGCGGGGGAAAAGCCAGGAGTTCGTCGAATGCGCCGGCGCCCAGCGAGATGCCGAAGCGGGTTAATACGTCTTCATTGTCAATAAATAATTGTGTGTTCATCGTGTTCTCATTAAAATGCCTTTGTTACTGATTTCTTGCATGTCTTTCCGGATAGCCGACATATCCTTTTCCATGGTTTCGAGCTTCCGGCAGTAGCGGGTGTTTTCCTCGATCCGTATCCACTGGTCGGAGGCTTGGTAAAGCACGGATTGGATATTGGTTACATTCCGGTCGATATTCGCCGTAAGGTATTGCAAGGCGTAAAAATTACCGTTCAGCTCGGAAGCAGTTTCCTGGCTCATCGAAGCGATGCCCTGGGCGGTAGCTTCGCGGGCGCTTTCGGCCCCGTAGGCTAACCCGGTAATGGCTTCCATATTTTCGGCTTCCCGGGCGGCGTTCTCGATGATTTGTTCGTATTGCTGCCGCAGTTCGGCGATCTTTTCCTCCGTCAGCCCCGCTTCCGAAGCTTCGGCGAACTTCTGATACCAGGCATCGAGAGGCCCTTCCAGGTATTTCATCTTCACGGATTGCATCAGGGCCGTTTTCATCAGATCCTGAAACGTATCGGCAAAATCGGCCGCACTGCGTTTGCCGTCGAGGAATCCTTGCACGATGCTGTCGGTAATGGCCGAGGTGGTGGTACCCGTCCAGCTTTCTTTCATTTCCTCGTTCAGTTGATCCATCATTTCGACTACATCGGCTCCTTCTTCTTTCAACTGCCGGAGCCGTTCGAACAGGGTTTTGGCCGATCCTTCCAACTTATCCTGCGTATAAAGGCTTTCGATCTGTTCGTAGCTTTTACCGGCCAGCGAACCATATTCGTTCCAGGTTTTCGCTTTCCGGAACATCGTGCCGTGTTTATAGCCCGTACCGGAGATATAGTTTTCCTTCATCAACTTGTTCCACACTTCGGTATATTCCCGGTTGATGTCGCCCTGTTGTTTATTCAGTTCCGTTTGCAGGCGGTTGAAATAGTCGAGGCTCGTTTCGCCCAGTTGTTGCTGGATACGGAGCCGCTCGCGAAGCACGCTATTGTATTCCAGTTCTTTGCTATACGTTTCCACCAATCCCTGCAGATATTCCTGCCGGATCTTTTCATTTTCCTGCATTCGTTTGCCGAAGGAGCCTACAATCTTGGTCACACCACCCAGGATACTGGTGGCTCCCTGCAAAGGATTGGCCGAAAAAGAAGCTACCCCCATCGCAATATCGGCGGCTCCTTCCGCTACATCGGCCGCTGTCTGGATCACATCGCCCAGCGATTCATCGAACACATAAGCCAGATCCGCACAGGCTTGCAAGGCTCCGGCGGCATCGCGCAATTGCTCGGCTACCTCCAATTTATTCAGCTTGCCCCCGGTCTCGTTTACGCCTGCTTCCGCCTGATCGATCGCTTTTTGTATTTTCTCGATCAGCTTTTGCGTTTCCGGACTGAGTTCTCCCGCATTCGCCGACCAGTCCGCAATAAACTTGCGCGCCTCGGCTATCGCTCCGTTCAGGGCTTCTTTGGATATGTTTTGCAAATCTCCGAACAGAATTTTGCTAAAGCCGGCGTTTTCCGCTTCCAGGCTTGCCAGGGAGTAGGTATAACCTTCTTTTCGTAATTCAATTGCTTCTTCTATTCGTTTCTTTTCTTCCTCGGTGGATGCTTCTTCTTTAGCCCCTTCTAGTAAAGCCATATCTGACTCATATGAACGTGTTAGACTGGTCATTTTTGTAGTGTAACCTTGGTATTGAGCGAGCAGATTCTGCAATTGAATTTGCTTATCAGCTACTGCACCATCACTTCCATTATCTAACAAAACCTCATTCAGGGAACCTTCTCCAAATGGGTCATCTGCCTGCAAGCGACGTATCTCCTTTAAATATCTGATGTATTCATTAATAGCCTGCTGATAATACTCTTTCTGTTGCTGTATTTCTTTCTCAATAGAAGGAGTATCTAGGCTATCTACCGATTGAGGCTGCATACTTTCCGGATTTATCGCCAAATCCACTGATCTATTATGATCTATTGGTCTACTTTTTTTCTCTTCATCATCTTCAAAGGGTGGAGAAACCACGGTCGGTAAATTAGCCTTAAGACTATTCATGTATGATTGTACAGCATTCACTCTATCGTTATGCTCTCTACTATTACTTAAAGCTTGAAACAAATAAGATTTAAATTGATCTTTCTCTCCATCCACCCATCCAATTTTAACATTATCTAATATTTTGTGAATTGAAACTACATATTCCTTTTCTTCTTTTTCCCCTAATTTAAAACCTTGACTCAACAAGTCAAAATACTTTTCCACAATAGACAAATCCTCCTTATCATCGCTTCCTATAGTTCTAAACTTATGATTTTCATTTATTCGAAAAGCATGATACGAATCAGAAAGATCATTAGAAGTATATGTCCAATTTATATTTTCAAGTTTTTGTATTTTTTCAAGTATTTCAATTTGCTTTTCTAAGGGAAAATTTACTTTTTCAAGTTCTGAAATATAGTCTTTTATAGCGTCATTATTAACAGTTATTATATCATTATGTCTGGCCACATTGTCATTTATTACTTTTTGCTTAAATGTAGCATTCCAAGCCTGCTTCACATCTTCCTCTATATTAATGCCCATTTCTTTGGAATGTTCCCGATTCTGTAGTGCGGCCTTCCAATCTAATTTAAATAGATTAGCAACTCCGGCTCCACTTTCTGCTATTTGATTAGCATTAATATTCCAGAATGTTTTACCCGAATTCACTATAGCATCCCACCATGTTTTTGCGTCTTGATTCCTTTCAACAGCAATTTTCATTCCAGAATATAAAATATTTCCTTTGGAAAGAAA
Source organism: Tannerellaceae bacterium (assembly GCA_048403675.1). Lineage (GTDB taxonomy): Bacteria > Bacteroidota > Bacteroidia > Bacteroidales > Tannerellaceae > Parabacteroides. The sequence continues at coordinate 5,679 of DBFJSK010000515.1, forward strand.
ATTCTTTTTCAATAGCAATAACATATCTTTAAATTGATCAACATCAGGAATATCAGAATTTTCATCTTTTGAAAAAGAGTAAGGCGATGAAACCATCTTTTTAAAGTTCAGAGAGGATTGTTTTCTCTTCGACTGCGGTATTACATTTTGTTGCTCTTCTTGAGTTTGAAAATTTCTAGAGGAAGGTACTAAAGGATCTCTTTGCTTATATTGATAAAATTTATTTTCTACTTGTTCAATTTCATATAACAAGAAAGCATTCAAATTAGACAGAATTCCTCTTAGCTTAGCTTGTTGTAAAGCTAATTTATTCTGTTCCACTGCATATTCTTTACAAGAAACTATCCCTTCTTTTAATTTGATAACCAATAATTTTTGAGCGTCCTCAATATTCTTTAGTTCTTCGACAAGCTCATGAAATCCTTTTATTTGAAAGTGGATATTTTGTAAAATATTCTCTGATGTTTGAGTACCCATATCGGACAAATGACTAAAAAACAGGTAGCTTTCTTCACCTACCCCTTTAATTGCCTGTCTTATTTTTGCAAGCTCATTTTCAATTTCACCTTCTAAAAACGCTTCTGTTTTTTTGTATTCCATATTTTTTGTACATTTGTACGTTTAAATTATTTATCATGAAAAATTTATCACTGTTTTTTTTATTAAATGTCCTCTTATCAGGATGTGCGCCTAAAGGATACTTGCGTACCTTAGATGACTTCAAACCTATGATTGTAAAACATTTAGGAGAACCATCTGTTATTGATTCAATACAATATAACGACTATCTAAGCATCTTTTATATATTCCAGGATAATCCCAAAATTACTTTTGAAAAGGTCAATCGCTTCCTTACAAACGGTACATTAGATGCCTCTTATACTTGGGTAGAGAGCCGTCGGCACACAAGAGGAGGACTATGGCCTCTAGCTGATGAAAAGAGTGAGGATTTTGATCCTAAACAAGGTCTTTACATAATTCAATTCGGTAAATTCAGAAAAATAGATGGACATACTGAAGTTTACATCTCCACATTAGACTTTACCAAGAGCAAACCGAATGAAGGCCTATAAAAGTATTTTTAGTATACCCCTTAGTAGTTTCCATCCTTTTTCGGAAAAGGAGCTTGTCAAACTAATCCCTACCCTTTTTCTTCCGCATCCATCCCAACACCCCCAATACCCCGATAAACAACATCAACCACCCCACCCAAAGCGGAAAAAAACGAGTGCTCAGATTGCTTTTTTCGCTTAGACGGCTTTTATTGATCAGGGCCAGGTCATGTTGGGCCGAGCGGAGGGCCACGGAGGTAGAGTCCGTGGTAGTCTGTCGGGCGGCGGCGTAATCCTCGATCAGGGAGCCTTGCTCAACGGAGACGGGCCATTGACGCCCGGCGCTGTCGGGGGCGGAAAAAGTCGTCAGGCAGTAAAGGCGTTCACGCCTTCGATTTTCACCGAAGCTGTCGGTTAATGCGAGGTTTATCCGGGTATCCTCGCCGAGACGAACGGTTTCCATGCGCCGGATTTCGGACTGTACGTTGGAGGCCGTCTGCCGGGCGCCGCAGGAGCAGAAAAGGGTGAATGCTGCCAGGAAGATTTTCATGAGCTACTATTCTTTAATCGTTCTATCTCTGTTATAAAGCCTCCCACCCTTTACGAACTTCGGAGAGAAGGGCCGGACAACCGTTCTCCACGGCGCTCATGGCGGCGACGATCGGGATCATTTGCTCGGGATCGGCGGTGTCGAGCGGCTGCTCGGCGGGAATGCCGGAAGAGGCCGAGACGGCGGCGATATAAGCGGCCGTATCGTTCTCGGCGGGAGGCGCCCAGCGGGTAATCATTTGCCTCAGGGTAGCGAGTTTGTACAACCGGTTATAATTGCGGAGTATCACAAACATCGCGCGATAGCCGTAGGCCCGGGTATAGAATTGTTTGAACGCCGGATCGGTGCTGGGCCGCACTTCGAAAGCGAACCGGTCGGAATTGGTGCGGATATTGCCGGGGTTGTTATTCCGCAGGCCGCGAGGTTGATTAATCTGTTTCATCTTTATCTTCGTCTGTTTTATCTTCACCTAACGCATTGTCCTCGATGGGCGGCTTGCGATCGGTACATTTCAAATTCTTACATTTCAACACCCTGAAAAGGGCTAACTGAGTGGTCAGGCGGTTGTTTTCGTCGCGGAAACGACTTTGGTCGTCGTACAATTTATCGATCAAAGCGCTTTGCTTCTTTTTATCCTGCTCGGCTTGCATAAACAATTCTTTCCATTGCTCGCTCGCTTTCTTTTCGTTTTCCAAATCGGCCGACTTACGGTTGGAGGGGAACATCAAAAGGGCTCCCAGCCCCCCGCCCCCGATAAAGGTCAATCCGGCCGTCAAAATAGTTGTCCAATCCATAAGCTATCTCATTCAAGCGATCTCTAAAAATGTTCTTTTTAGTCCGGAGAAAGAAACGGGAAGGGCTTACCCGGCCCCCCCGTCCCCTTTTCCGGCCTTATTCTCTTTTTCGTCCGCAACTTCTTCTACCGGTTGCCTTCCGCTTCCTCCCAACGCACCTGAAAGGCTTCCGAAGAAAAGGGGGCGTCGAGAATCTTGGTATACGACTCGGCCGTCTCGGCCGAAAACATACCGTTGCGATCGATGTAATCCACCCGTTGCTTGAGGTAAAGCAACTCTTCGTCGGTAAAATCGAACGACCGGATGCCGGTAATGGCTTCCACCGTTTTGAAGGACACGGCAAATTCACCGTTGCCGATGGGCGTAGACACCACATCTTTTTGTTCGGCATCGGAAAGTTTGACCTTTTCCGTAATCGAAATTTTAAACCCGATATTTTTACGGCTGTCGTACATCGGCAACACGTTGTTGAGTATCAACACTCTGTCTTTTAATGTTAAATCCATAGGTTCTATTTATTATCTTATTAATTAATCTTCATACGCAATATATCCGGTAATATCATTCACCACCAACCGGCGCCAGGTTCCACTGGAGTTTAAAGCCTGCATATGCGCCTTACGCGCCAACGCGCCTACATTGATGACCGTACGTTCCATCCCGTTCGCATCATTAAAATACCGCGATTCCACGGTAAAGCCAGATCCCCAGCCGGCGGAATGATTACAGTGGATCCACTGTTGAGGTTGGTAAGAGTTTATGGAGTTGCCCACCTGGATAAGTAAAGTATAGCCGTTCGGATGATTTACCCCGGAAGAAGAGGCATTTTTCAAATAGACACAACAATGCACTCCGGTAGCGCTAGGTAGTACGCTTCCTCCCAATGCCGCATAGACATCCGAATCGTAACGTCCAAAAAATATACCTTCCCGGGGCTTTATATCCATTGTTCCAGAAAGCGCAGATAAAAACTCTTCCGTCATATTAAATCCGCCGATCCTCCCTCGGATAGCTGTTAATTCCCCTTTCCGGGTGACGCGGAAAGGAGCTATTTCCGGTTTAAAATCGCCTGCCCAGAATCGAACCGAACTGTCAGCTTCACCCCCGCCGGTTATACCCGCCTGATTATCCTGCAAACGGATCGAGCTTCGGGCTGCGACATCTCCCGTGGCATACACCTGAAACGTTGCCGTATTCGCATTCGTTCCTCCCGACCAGATCCGGATAGGGCCGTCGCCCACCAACCCTGCCGCCCCAACCTTATTAGGGCCTCCAAAAACTACAAATCCGCGGGCAACCGAAATTCCCCTATCCATCGCCGCCGTTATATTACCGTCGGCAGCAGACAACATCCAATCCGCCGCCGAATAGCTTCCCGAGGAACGAGACTGGATACAAATACGCATATCCCCGCTTACCCCGTTGGCTATCCACTGATCGCCCGCATCATAAGGCGGCCGCGGCGTATTTAAAAACACCCGTCGCTTCCCGTCGGCCGTATCCTGGGCATGGCTAGCCGCTTCAGCAGCTTCGATCGCTTCGCTATCGCGGATAACCGCCCAATTATTGGCAGAAGGGCCCACATACCGCATCAACACTTTCGTATCGGTATTATACCACAAATCACCCACATGCCGCGAAGCCTGCGTCGAAGGCCAGGAGTTCCAAGGATTCGACGTCCCATAATACGTTTCGATCTTATTGTCGAGCTGGTTCTGCAAGTTATCTTTCACCGCATTCAGCAAAGCCGTCGTCCCGTAAATCCCCAAATCAGGCTTATCGGCCAGTTGATCGTAGCCGCTCGACCCATCGGCAAAGCGGATCCGCCCCCCGATCACCCCTTTCTCCAAATCAAAATACGTCACGCCATCGGCACTCACAATCTTATCCGTCGTAATCCGACCCGGCAAGATCTCCGTAAACCCGTAGACGGTGACAAAACTCCGCACCCCGTCCACTTCGGACGAAAGCGTACCGACCAGAAAATAATACGCATCGGCCGCCTCCAGCTTAAAAGCCGTCTTACTCAGCAGGAAAGTACCGGTCGAGCCGCTCTTGCTGCAACGGGCATACAAATAAAGCGCCGACGGATCGTCGAGCGGAGGCGAGGTATAAGCAGCCAGATCCCAAAACCGGTAATCAGACGGCTTATGCTGCGTAGAAATCTCCTTAATACCCAACGTCATATGCTGGATAATCCCGGCCGGCGTAGCAAACACCTTCGTAGAAGAAGCATACGTAAAGACATGCTCCACCACTTGCGGCATCCTCTTATTCGTCACAAACCGGAACTGAAGCGCCTCGCTACCCACCTGCAACGACATCGTTTGAATGTAAATCGGATCGATCGCCGCCGAAAAACCCTCCACGGCCGCCTCCAACATCTTCCCCGTCTCCTCCAAATCCCGGAAACGACGCTGCGTATACGAAAGCGCCTCCCGGTGCAAACGTTCGTTTTTCACCTCGTCGGCCTCCAGTTTGCCCCACTCGTCGGAAGCGAACCCGCCCACCGGCGTATTCGACAATTCGATGGTCGGGCTATGCGGTTTATTCAAATAATCCGTCACACTGGTAATCCGGATCGCCACCCCTTCCGGCTGAAATTGCGTATCCGAAAAATCCACATACCCGCCGGGCACCAACTTCCCTCCGATTTCCAGCCAATGCTTCTTGGCCCAAATCCCGTCGAGTTCGCCCTTAAACGTAAACTGCGGCTGTTCATGCTCATAAAAATAACGCACCGCCTCGCGAAACATATCCCACGACGCCCCCGACCGGGTCGCATCGTCCGAGACATAGGCCGCCGGAAGAGAAATATGGAAAATCGCATACGTATCCCCCACCGCGGGCGCCATCCATTCGTTGGGCAGCCAGGCATCCCCCTCTCGGAGCGGCGCCAACCGGAACGTTTTCGTAGCCGGATCATAGCCGGTCAACGCCTCGTCGGTCTGCTCCAGGTCGAACTCGCGGCCGGTGAGCAAGCCGGATTGAAAAATCAAAGTCGCCTTTTCCTCCTTGATGCGGCAAGCCCGGTAATCGAGGCTATCGGGAATAGTGGTATCCACCACATTATAAAAAACCACCGGATTCCCTTCGGTATCCTTACCTGGTACGGTTTCCACGCCCGTCACCGTCCCCACGCGGGAAGGATAAATATGCGAGGCGTCGAAGCTGTCCTCCTGATAAACCGTCAGCGGCTTATCCGCCCGGGTAATGTACATCCCGTCGGCATCCGTCTGGTAACGGCGCCCTTCGTACACCAGTTCGGCCAAGCGAGGCAACAGCAAGGTAGGACTGCCGTACGTAGCGACCGGCAGATTCTTATCGCCCCCTTGCACATACAGCACAGTCACCCCCTGCTTATCGCCTTGTGCGGCACGCCCCACCCCCGGCAAAAAGCCGTTGCCCCGGCCGTAACTGAGCGCCAAAGGCTCGGTTTTGAATTTCTCCACCTTACCCAGGTGAATGGTCTTGCCCGTAATCTCCCATTCGGTATTGAATTCGGAAGCCAGCCGGCTGAGCACGCTAAAGCACGATTCATGATTGAAAGAAAGCGTTTTTTCGGTTGCCTCCAGCGTACTACCCACATGCCAACCCGCATCGTACAGGTTGAGGTTGTCTACCAGCAGTTTGAGGAAAAGTTCGGGCTTGGCCGTAAACGAAAACTTCAGTTGATAAGGGCGCCGTACCAGCAGTTTGAATTTGTAGTTCTTCAAAATCTCTTCATTCCCCCCGAATTCCACGGTATATTCGAACGCGCGGGTACCCATCTTTTTAAAATTGCCGGGATGCCAGAGGGTATACCGCTCACCCTGATATTCGATGTAAGCCCCCATCGGCAGTTCGACATGCCCCGGCAGGGAATAATGCAGGGAAACCTTTTTTTCCTGCATCACGGCCCGGTAGCGGAAACTGTCGTCATCCACCGGGATGTCGAGCAAAACCTCGTTGTTTGGATTGTAAATAATCATTGTATTCTCTTTTTAAAAGGGGGAACGGTTAAGCACGTCCCCCCGGTTGATCGGCCGAAAAAATACCCATCAGTTGCTCTTTGCTGGTGATACGAACCGGTTGTTCCTTAGCCGCACCTACGTAGCGGGGCGCATCGGAAAGCATCATCACCAGTAGCGGATAAGGCAGGCGGAGGATGTATTCCACGCTCCACCCGGTATCTTTGGCGATTTGATAAATCAGACCGAAAGGGCTATGAGAGCCTTCCACATGGCCCTTAACTCCCTTTTCATCCTGGCTCAGTCGGTCGTGCGCGGCATCGTGATCCGCATGCCCGACATCGATCTGATAAAGTTGGAAAAATCGTGTACGCCGCTCATCCCGGCCACGATCGCCCAGAGTTCCGCCAGCGCGCGGGTATCGAGATGCCGCCTTAGGTAGCGGGCCAGCAGCCGGTTGCGCAGGCCCCAGGGGGTGGCGTACGGAGCGATTCCGTACGCCACGATCCTTGTGGCAGGCCGCATACACTGACATACCAGGCGGTGCGCTTCATCCAGAGTACCCACATCCAGCGAATCGACATCGCGCTTCATCCGAAGATAAAGACCGGAAATGCGATACATAGTTTCACTGTCGGGACGCTTCACGGTAAGCGATACCGTGCGTTTGCCCAGCCACCGAAGCAGGCGGGGCGCCGGCAAATTTACCTTTACGCCCCGGTCGAGCAACGTGTCGACAGTTTTGATTTCCACCTCCGTTTTCTGCTTTTCTGTCAGCATGCTTTCCATGGTCAGGCTTTAGGAGCTACTTCTTTTACACCGACAGTCATGGGCGCCTCGTCGGCTTTGGCCGGCAGTTCGACAATGGCGGTGATCTCGATCAGCGACACGTCGGTCGTTTTGGCGCCGAACTTGCGGATACCGTAGCAGGTAGCTTTCGGGATGCAGATGGGAATATCGAATTCGGTCATCAACTCCAAACTGCGGGTGGTCTGATAATTGCCCCGCGGCGATTGCCATTGTCCGTCGACGATTTCGCCGCCCATCCATTCCTTCAAGTTTTCATTGTCCATCGGCACGGAGAATTTGAAGGTTGTGCCGGCTGCGTTGTAAATCGTGAGGAAAGGATACCGGGCGCCCTGAAGGTAGTGTTTGACCACTTCGCCTTCTTCGTCTTCGAAGGTGACGGATTCCTGATAAGGTAACAACTGTTTATCGAGTTGGGTAGACATGCCACCTTCGGCTGTGGGAACACCATGTTTTACTAATTTTACGCCTAAAATGTAATTTGCCATTTTGTTTACTTTTTTAAATGTGAATACTTTTTTTGTTCTTGAAATTTCGGAATATTCTGTCTGACGCGTCTCTTTAGAACGATCCTTTTCTGTTTAACGAAAGCAAAGTAAGCGAGGAAATTAACGGCCTCCAAGCAAAGTTGCAAGGGTAGGAACTTTCATTCCGAAGCTTGAAATTCCGGCCTCTTTTTTTCGTCTTTCGGGCCCGGGAAACGCCCTTCGCTCACGCGTCGGACGGGCCGCCGGGGGCCGATTCGGTTTTGCGTCCGGCCAGTTGCCGCAGTGCTTGTTTAGCCGGCAACGACAGCCACCGGTTGAACGTGGAATAAGAGATAAAATAGGTATCGCGTACATAGTTCTCGTATACGTAACGTTGCGATACGCCATGTTTTTTGTGTTCCAAAACGAGATCTTGTACTTTGCAAATTTTCAGTAAGGTGTTTTTGTTATTGTATGCCATTGCAGGAAATAAATTAAGAAGTGAATAACTTAAAAAGGAATCTGGGGGAGGAGGATTACATCCGCACCCGGCGAGTAAAGGATAGAGAAAGAAAAGAACCCGTTATTTTCATTTTGAAATCTTTCTTCTCTGTTTCGGAACCTGTTCCTTTT
>DBFJSK010000516.1:0-10197 GCA_048403675.1 Tannerellaceae bacterium
GGGGGGGGGGAATAACGGCAAATAAACAGAACGTTCCTTTGTGTTAAACGAATGGATAGAAACAGTTTCACCCGGTATGTCCGATAAACTATACGGACATACCGGGAAAACTATCCCTAAGATTTCAGAATCAGTCGATAATTACCCTTAATTCATCGTCCCGATGCAGTTCCTGCGGTTCAAAAATGACTTCTACCTGCTTATGCAAGCGAAAAGAAGAGGCGATTTCCCGTCCGTTACGATAGACTTTTACCTGTTTTAGCTGCTGAGGTGATACCACCTCCAGGTTCAACTGCCGTAAATCGAGACGTCCGCACTTTACATCCACCCGGTTTTCCTGCCGACCGTTGCGCCGGGTTTGCGAGATATTTCCCCACCCTTCGGCCGCCGTAAAGAAACCCTTGAAACGGTCGGGAGCCAATTTAGGAGCAAACCCCATCACGCCCGCCGGCCCGTCATACCTATAATTCTGGATAGCTGTCAAAACGCCATACGATGCCAGGGCGCGCGCATAATGATCGCCGCATTCCACCTCGTTCCACGGATTATGCTTTACTCCGTCGTACCGCGAATGGACAGCTTTTACCAGGGCGAGGCCCTGCTCAACCTTCCCCCGGAAAATCATTTCGGTTGCCACCTGATATTCGATACCTGTCCACACTTCATCGCGGTAACGAACGCCCGCTTCCCCCGGATGCGGGGTAAAAGGCCAGGTACAGATCAGCAAGCCGGGTTCTCCGGCATGTGCATAATAGCGTTCCGGCAAATGCAGCTTCGTTTGCGGCCCTACATCGTTTGTCCAGTTGTACTGCCAGATCGAGCAAAGCGTCCGGTCGATGGCAAAAGCGGGATACAGATCGCCCAGTCTCAATAAATCCGCCCAAGTCTGGCCGAAAAGCTGGTCGCTCAGACACCCGGCCCCATACTGATGTTCCGGATATTCTTTCTCATCGACATCCTGGATAAAATAACCGTAATTTTCATTCCACAAACGATCCATGGTGTTGTGGGAACCCGCCCCATAAATTTTCCGGTAACGTGCGGCGGCAACGGTATCCTCCATCAGTACGGCCATCTTTTCCCCCGCCCGAAGCGCCGCCAGATACAAGCCCCCCACATACGTATTGGCGCCGTGAAACGCAATATCATAGGTATTGGGTTGCTCTTTGACGATCAAGCCGTCTTCATTTCCGTCTTCCCGGATGATATACGCCAGCGAACGCTTGATCTTATCCCAGTTGCGGGAAAGAAACAGATGGTCTTTGGACTGGAGGTGTTCGCGATACATACGTAAAATCACGCTGGCATGCCCATCAATCAAAACCCCGTGCCGCCCGTTGCGGGAAAGAATAGCCCCGTCTTCCCGAAGCGAAACGCTATAGTCGGTTCTCTCCCTGAGATTCCTTTCCAGCTCGGGGAAAAGAGCGGCCATCGCTTGGGCGTATCCCCACACATGGGTACACGTACCCTCGCAAGAACCTACTCCTTCCCACGCCCAGAATTTATCGGTAGCCCACCATTGGCAGGTTTCTGTCGCCAAGGTGGAGACAGGCATTAAAATCCGTTGGATCAACCAATACGGCAAGGTACTTTCCTTATAATAGGCGGTATGGAAAGCGAATGTTTCCTCCTCCAACCGGTTGAAATTCCGATACAACTGCCGCACCACATCCAACGAACCGGTATACCACCCGGCATACCGGTTTCCAATGGGAGGCGAGTGGGGCGGCAACGGCTTATTCCATTCCGACCCTTTATAACTCAAAGGGCGGTTCGGAAAATACCAGGATAGCACAAACACCACTTCCTTGCTCTCCCCCTTTTGCAACGTCATCGACGTGGTCAACGCTCCGTCGAGCGTCTCACCTAACAGAGCTTCGGCCACAGGCTGCACGCCACGAGCCTGATCGGCAGTCGCCACGGCGCCGGGATCGAACACCGTAAGCGCCAGGTTTCCCCGATAGGCATGATGGGCGTCGATAGAAGAACGGCCGGTATCCAATTCCATATAAACGGATTTCATTGTCTGGTCAGACACTACCCGGTTGCGGAGCCTACCGGTTTCTTTTCCTTTCAGATCGATGCAAACCAGATTTTGCATCCAGCCGGTCAGATCCACCCGTACCGCCGCGGCCGAGGTATTCGTCACCTGGTATTTCAGAATGGTCGCCGGGATGGCCGACTCCTTCGCATTGAGCGGAATAAAAGGCGAATAAACCGTAGCGTCGACCGACACCGGCAAAGGATTTTGCCGCGAAGCATAGGCGATAAAAGCCAGCGGATACTCCCCGATAAACGAAATCGCATCAAAATCTTTTTTACTCAATTCGCGGGTTTGTTTCCCGCGCCCGTCGTCGACGGTAATCCGGAACCCCTGATCGATATAGCTTTTCGGTTCGAACGTCTGGTAACAAACTTTCCACGGGCCTAGCGGCGTATCGAAATTCAATAGCCCCTCGATCCCATACCCGGTATTATAAGCATTATTGGCGATCCACCAGTTCGCCAGCGTCCCGTCGCCCCGCACATACAACTGGCCGGCCATGATTCCGCCGCAAGGCATCCCGATAGTTTGCAACTCGTCGCCCCGGTACACCTTTCGTTCGCCCGGCGTATCGAGAGGGCCTACAAAAGCTTTCACGTCTCCCTTATCCAACGCCACCTTATGATCGGGAGCATACTGCGCCTGCGCGACGGAGGCCGACAAAGAAAGAGCCAGAAGCAAGCCGCTTGTTTTTAAATATCCAGTCATTTGCTCATCAATTTAAAGAATTACAAACTCATTTCACGCCCCGAAACAATTACCCGTTTCACCTCAGCGCCGCCCAACGCCCAGGATACGAACGGCCGCCCGTTCTTCAACCCTACCTGCCCGAAGCCCGTAGCCGTACTCAAGAAACCGGTAAAATCGCCGATCTGCGAATCGATATACAAGGTTTTATCAACCGCATCGTATCGCACACCGGTCAGCCCCTGCAACAAACCGTAGCTGGCCAGGGCGCGGGCATACCAATGGCCGCATTCATATTCGTCGAACGGATTCCGGACGCGCCCATCGTACCGCCGGCGGCAGGTACGCACAATATCCAGCCCTTTCTCCACCTCGCCGGCCAACATCAAATGAGAGGCTACCTGATATTCGATACCCGTCCAGACTTCATCACTATAGACAAATGGCAAAGAAAGCTTTCCGCCTTTGGGCCACGTACAAAGCAACAGGCCTCCATCCGTACCGAACGCAAAAGCCGGCCGCTGCGGATTCGCATGTTTGGAAAGGTCTTTTTTGAGATTATACGTATACACCGCATTCAGATGACTCTTCGTTTTCACTTCATCGAGCGGATTATCGAGTCCGCTGACCAAAGCCATCCAGACCCCCAGAATACCATCCGACAAGCACCCGGCGCCGTATTGATATTTCGGCCCCTCTTTTTCCATCAATGCCCTGGCTTCCGGCGAATACGCTCCTCCGAAACTTTGCTCCGTGGTAGGATCGTTCGCCCGCAATCCCTTCCACTGAATTTTCTGGATAAAATACTCCCCGTCGAACAATTCCGTTTCCGTAAACCGTTTCCCTTTCGCAAACAACTCTTTATACGAATCCGCCTCTTCTCCGAGGTATTCGCTCATAGCGACAAACGCTTCCAAAGCCGACAAATAAAAACTATTGTGCATCCCGTCAGGCCCCCAGAACTCAATATCGTACGTATTATGATGAGGCTCCTCGATACTTCCCACCCGGCGCGGATCCCAGGTAGCGATACAATAATCCAGGCTCGAACGGACATTCGGATACATCGCCCGCAAAAACGCATCGTCGCCCGAAATACGCCAATCGCGATACACCTTGATAATTCCTCCCAATTGCCCGTCGGCCGCCGAATGGAACCCATGCTCCACCGGCCGGATCGGCAAATTGGAACGAAACGTCTGATGCCCCCTCAAATCCTGGCTCTCTTCGAACTCCGTATGTCGCAACGTTCTTTCCAAAGCAGGAAAAAGATGCGGAATCGCCTGTGCATAATTCCACACATGCGTACACGAGCCATGACAACTGCCCCCCTGATCGCCGCAGCCTTCCCAATTCCACAAACGCCCGTCGGTCTGCCGGAGCACCGTCGGCGATTTCAGGATAGACAAATTGGAAGCCACCGCTTCGATTACTTCCCTAGGCAAGGTCGTGGTATACAGCGCCTCGGTAAAAAGCGCCGTCCGGCGATGCAACTCTTCATACTGAGCCACCAGATAATGCGCTACGGCATCCACATTCGCAAACCGCCCCGCATACCAAGGCCGATACGTACGGCAAGCCGCTTCCTCGCTACCAGCCGACGAACGGCCTGGTGGCACTCGGTTATCTCCCGGATCTTTCGGATCGCCTCCGATACGCATATCCGTATCAGGCACATACCAAGCCATAAACACTTTCACCGTCTTCTTCTCCCCCGGTTTCAACACCACAGGCACATACAAAGAAGCCCCGGGTGCATCCTTCTCCACCGCAGGCACGGCCTGCATTTCGCCTCGGGCCACCGCATTCCAGGCCATCGTCATACCGTCGAACCAACCGCCCCGGAACCAGCAATGATTCACCACCGTATTCGGTTGATCGGTAAACACCGCAAATTCGCCCTGATGAAAAGGCTCTTCCCGCGTACCTGTCTGGGAAAGCACAAAACCGCGGGCCAGGGGGCGAACCCTATTTTCCCCTCGATTCCACACGCGCATAAAATTCCGCGAATGAAAAGAAAAGACCGCTTGCAACTCCTTTCCACTGTTATTCTCAAAGGCATACTCCAAAATCCCGACCGGCAAGCCGGAATTATCGGCGTCGCCGGGAATAAACGGGCTCCACCCGGTCAAGGTTACTCCGACAGGGATATCGGCATCCGTCAGGCTCACCTGGGCAAACGGGAAACGAGCCTGAAAAGCAGCCTCCGTAAACCGGGGCAACCCGTAATCGGAACCGGCTGCTCCCAAGCCGCTGCCCGGAAGCCCGAACTTCCGCCACTCGGGCACCGGCCCTTCCAACACTTTCGAACCCTGTTCCAGCCCCACTACATGCAAAGCGGCAAACATACCGGGCTCATGAAAAATATCCGGCCGATTGCGCACCGACATATGCGAAATATACCCCGTTCCCTCCAGGCAAAACATCCCGGCGCCCAGGCCGCCTATCGGAAAAGCGATCCGCGAAAGATAATCGCCACTATACGATTCATTAAAAAGATGCTGTCCCTCCGGCCCCTTTTTCAGGGAGCCTACTGCCGCATCACAGCCCGCCAGGCAAACGGCGAGACTTACTAACATGCCTATTTTCTGATACACTCTCATGGTATAAAAATTATTTTTCGTATCCTTCATTTTGTTGTAACACACCTCCCGAGCGATCGATTTCCAACTGCGGAATCGGGAAAATCTCGTCTTTTCCGTCTTTGTACTGGAAATACCCCGGCGTCACCTCATTCTGCCAGCGAGCCGGATCGGTGAGCACTTGGCGGGCAATTCCCCAACGCCTTAAATCCCAGCCGAATTTTCCTTCGAAAGCCAGTTCCACCCGGCGCTCGTGTACGATGGCCCAAAACATCTGCTCATACCCGAGCGAAGCCGAAATCGGGGCCAGTTCCTTCGTCGGGGCTACATGTACCGTATTCGGATTCGTTGTCGTCGCCGTCCGTGCCCGCACCAGGTTCACATACTTAGCCGCTGCTGCCCGGTCGCCCAACTCATTCATCACCTCGGCATACCAAAGCAAAATCTCGGCATAGCGAATCAAGGTATAATTGCACGAATTGTACCAACTAACCTGGTCAATCGTCACCCCGTTGTTGTTCGGCGGATTCCCGATACACCATTTCCGGATGCCCAAGCCCGTTCCGTTCACCCGATCCTCAAAAATCTGCCCGTAAAAATCATCCACCCCCTTCTGGAAAATCGTACAGGCCAAACGGGGATCGCCCGCTTCGTATTCCCGCAACAAATCGGGCGTGGGGCGCGTCCATCCCCAACCGCCCCCGGCCACGAAACCGTCGCCGTTGGGCGCACAAAGCACCGTTCCGAAATTATCCGTTCCCTTCTGGTTCAAAGCCGTATACTGTACTTCAAATACCGCCTCCGAACTGTTATCGTGCGTGCCGTTGAACAAATCCTGATAATCCGGCACCAATTCATAGCCATACGAAACGATCTCTTCCAACAATTGCCGGGCCTCTTCCCAACGATGCTCATACAAATAAATCTGCGTCAGGTAAGCCTTTACCGCCGCCTTATCGGCGCGTCCCCTCTCGTCGCCCGTACTCCGGTCTGGCAGCTCTTCGCCAAGCGCCTGTTTGAAATCCGCCTCGGCCTGATCGAACAAATCACTCTGCTCAATCTGATAATTATTCACCGACCGGCTCCCGTGGCGCGAAGCCACCCGTTTGGAATTAGGCAAATTCAGTTCACTCAGTTCGAGCGGCTTGTCCACCAGCGGAGCCGTGCCGAACATATACCCCAACCGGAACATCCAGAAACCGCGGATAAAATACAATTCACCCCTATACCGCGACTTAAGGGTTTCATCCATTTCAATAGCCGGAATTTTCCGAATCCCGATATTTGCCAGCAAAAGCGCCTTATAACACCGCTGGTAGAGCATCTCCATCTGATCGGAATTAGGCCGGATAATACACTGTTGGATTTGATAATACACCACCAAATCCGGATGCGCTTGCGCATCGGCGCTGGTAACATCCCCCATCGGCGTATACCCGGCCCGCGTATTCCAGGTGCCCTGCCCGTCGAGCAACTGAAACGATTTATAAGCCGCCGTGACAGCTTTTTCGGCATCGTCTGCCGTCTGATAGAAATTATCGGTGGAAACCACCCCGTAAGGCTGCAAATCCAGCCGGTCGTTGCAAGCGGCCAGTCCCAGCAAAAGGACAAAAAAGAAAGCTATTTTTTTCATACTATCTCGTTATTTAGAAAATACAACATACAGTCTGTTCCCTTAAAATCCGACATTCATGCCCAGGTAGAAAGAGCGGGGAATCGGATAACCGTTGACAGGTTGCTCCGGATCGAAACCCGGGAAAGAATGGATACAGAATAAATTTTGAGAAGCGATATACAACCGCAGTTTCTTAATCACCCCGGCAGCCTGCCCCCGGAGCAGCTTATCGAAATTATACCCCAACTGCACATTCTGCATCCTGAGGAAATCGGTGGAACGCAGCCAGAAAGAAGACCGGCGGTAGTTATCGTTGGGATCGCCCGCCACCACCCGGGGCACATAATTACTGGTATTCGCACCCGTCCAGCGTTGCAAATACATCCACGCCGACGATTGCTCGCCCCCGCGGGTAATGGCAAAGCCCGGCGCATCGATACTTTGCTTGCCGCCGATCTGACCGTAAAAACTGGCCACGAGGTCGAAATTTTTATAGGCCAACGCTATACTTCCCCCGAAATTATGAGGAGCCACCGAATGGCCCAGGAATTGCTGATCGTTGGAATCGATCACTTCATTGCCGTCCAGATTCTTAAATTTAATATCCCCCGGCTGCGCATTAGGCTGGGTAGGCGATTGAGCGATCTCTTCCGGCGTCTGGAAAATCCCCTCCTGCACATAGCCGTACCAATCGTTGATGGCCTGTCCTACCTCCACCCGGGTAAAATTATTTACGATCGGCGCCGGGATCTGCGTCACCTTATTCTTATTATACGTCCAGTTGACCGTAACATCATACGTAAACGGCTGCTTGTCGGCCGCATTCGAATAGCCGACGGACAATTCGATACCCGTATTCGTACAGGCGCCCGCATTCTGATAGGGCGAATTATCCACGCCCGCCGTGGAAAGGATCGGCACGCGCACCAGGATATTCGTCGTATTCCGTTTGTAAAAATCGGTCGTAAACGTGAGCCTACTGTCAAAGAAACCTGCCTCCAGCCCGGCCCCGTAGGTAGAAGTCTTCTCCCACAGCAACTTGGAGTTGCCCAGCGTGGTAGGCCCCACCCCGGTTAAGGTCGATCCCTCATTGCCCTCTCCGAAGGGATAATACAAATCGGTTGAATTCAACGTGGTCTGATACGGATAAATACCAATATCCTGATTGCCCAGCATGCCCCAGCTTCCTCTCGCCTTCAAATAGCTCAGGAAAGGAATATTTTTCATAAAATCCTCTTCCGTCATCACCCAGCCGGCCGAAACTCCGGGAAAGATGCCGGTACGGTTATTCCGGGCAATGCGCGAAGTCTGATCCACCCGGATACTGGCGCTCAACAAATATTTCCGCCGGTAATCGTAATTGATACGTCCCAGGTACGACTGAATCGCCCAGGCGCTCTTACTGCCGCTGTTGTTAATATCGCTGGAACCGGCATCCAGCACCTGCATATTCTTGTCGTTATTGAGGAAATTCGTGCGTTTGGCCCACAACCACGACGCATCGGTTTCCTGAAACGTATACCCCGCCATCGCCGTCAGGTTATGATCCGCATCAAACGTATGGGTATAAGTCAGAATATTATCCCATTCGTAATTGATATTATCCTTCGAATCGACATACAATTCGGCAATCGGATGGTCGCTAATCAGTCCCTTCGGCCCGTAACTGTAGGAAGGCACGAAATGATCCTGGTACCAGTTGGTATATTCGGCATAGAAGGCAGTTTTGAATTTCAGTCCTTTAATTATCTCCCACTCCAAAAAAGTATTCCCCAGGAATTTTTTCCATTTCTGATCGTACGTCCAAAGATCGACGGCAATCAGCGGTTGCAACATCGTAATCGGCTCGCCGGCATGCGAAGAGATGGCATAGCGGCCATTCTCGTCGTAAGGACGTACCGTCGAGGGATAAATCAACGCCCGGTCGATAGCCTGTCCCCAATCGGTATTATTCGCCACCCCGTAGTTCACATTCAAACTGACGCCGAATTTCAAGGTAGGCAGAATGCGCATATCATTGCTCAGTTTCACATTCCCGCGGCTAAAATCCGTATTTTTAATCAGTCCCTCTCCCTTATAAAAATTCATCGACGCAGCATACGAATTTTTCTTCGTTCCCCCCGTGATATGGACGGAATAATTCTGCTTGAACCCCGTCCGGGTAATTTCATCCAGCCAGCTCGTACCTTTCCCGTAGGAACGAATCTCCTGTGCCGTAAAAGGTATGGGCAAATTCGCCGCCTCATAATAATCATTCACCAGACAGGCATATTGTTCCCCCGTCAGCGTGGGGATTTGCCTGCGGAGCTGATCCACCGAAACATAGGCCGAGACATCGACACGCATCGGACTTTCGAAATTTCCTTTTTTCGTCGTAACGATAACCACCCCGTTGGCGCCGCGCGAGCCATAAATAGCCGCCGAGGCCGCATCCTTGAGCACCGTAATATTCTCCACATCGTTAGGATTGAGGTTACTTAATCCGTCGTTCGTAATCATCCCGTCGATTACGATCAGCGGATCGCTGGTAGCCCCGAAGGAACCGGTTCCGCGGATACGGATGGTGGTACCCCCGTAAGGCGTTCCGTCGTTCTGGGTAATCTGCACCCCGGCCAGCTTACCCTGTAAATTATTGCCGATTCCGACCACGGCCGTATTTTCCATCTTCGACTGGCTGACGCTTCCCACCGCGCCGGTCAGGTCTTTTTTGCTCTGCGTACCGTAGCCGATCACTACCACTTCATCCAGACTTCGGGTATCCTCGGCCAGTTGCACATCGATCACCGTACGATTTCCCACCGCCGTTTCAAACGTGGCATATCCGATATAAGAAAAAGATAAAACAGCCGTTCCTTTCGATACCGTCACCGCATAGCGGCCGTCGGTATCCGTAATGCTTCCCGAAAAAGTGCCCTTTTCCGATACGTTCACCCCGATCAGGGGAATACCCTGCGTATCGGTAACCGTTCCGCTGATTGCATGCGCGCCTTGCGCTTTTACCTCGGCCAAGACGAACATCAGCAGAAAAACGCTGACAGCGAAGAAAAAACCGCTGTTTTTTTTCGATTCGTTTTTCATAATGCAAGAATTTAAGTGATTAATAAACAGGTTGTTATTCATCTCCTCCCGAAAGAGCGCCGCCGGCTTCGCCTCCACTCCCGGCCGGCGCTTCCCAAGATTTCCATATGTCCCGCTAAACGGTAGGAACCAGCAAAAAAAGAAGCAGGACTAGCATCCCGCAGGCAAAGTAAAAAAGGGAGGAACGGCCT
>DBFJSK010000517.1:0-1845 GCA_048403675.1 Tannerellaceae bacterium
CTTCCACTTTCCCTTTTTTGCAAAGGTAGAGCGGGGGTGTGGCTAGGTAAACATAGCCGTTTTCAATCAAGGCGCGCATCCGGCGGAAGAAGAAGGTCAGAATCAGCGTGGCAATGTGGCTACCGTCCACATCGGCATCGGTCATGATAATCACCTTGTGGTAGCGGATCTTGTCGAGGTTGAGCGCTTTCGGATCTTCGTCCGTCCCTACGGTAACGCCCATGGCCCGGTATATATTCTGGATTTCTTCGCTTTCGAAGATTTTATGATCCATCGCTTTTTCCACGTTCAGGATTTTACCGCGCAAGGGCAGGATGGCTTGGAAATTCCGGTCGCGGCCTTGTTTGGCCGTACCGCCTGCCGAGTCCCCTTCGACGAGGAACAATTCGCAGATCGCAGCGTCTTTCGACGAACAGTCGGCCAGTTTGCCCGGCAGTCCGCCTCCCGTCAGGGGCGATTTGCGTTGAACCAGCTCGCGGGCTTTGCGGGCGGCATGGCGGGCCTGTGCGGCCAGGATCACCTTGTCGACAATGATTTTGGCTTCTTTCGGGTGTTCTTCCAGGTAATAACCGAGGGCTTCTCCGATGGCCATGTCCACGGCCCCGGTTACTTCGCTGTTGCCCAGCTTCGTTTTTGTCTGTCCTTCGAACTGGGGTTCGGCCACTTTGATCGAGATCACGGCTGTCAGCCCTTCCCGGAAGTCGTCGCCCTGGATTTCTACTTTGGCTTTTTCCAGCAATTTCGAATCTTCGGCATATTTTTTCAGCGTACGGGTCAGTCCTCGGCGGAAACCGGCCAGGTGCGTACCGCCTTCTATGGTGTTGATGTCGTTTACATACGAGAAAACGCTTTCGTTGTACGACGTATTATACGTCATGGCCACTTCTACCGGGATGCCTTGTTTTTCGGTAACGATATGGATCACGTCGTCGATTAGCTTTTCTTTCGAGCGGTCGATGTAGTGGACGAATTCTTTCAATCCTTCGTCGGAATGGAAAAGTTCGGATTTATACGTTCCGTCTTCTTTTTGTACCCGTTTGTCGGTCAGCCGGAGGGTGATTCCGGCGTTCAGGAACGACAGTTCGCGCAGCCGGGTGGCCAGAATATCGTATTTGTATTCGGTAACCGTGAATATGCTGCTATCCGGTTTGAAGGAGATGGTGGTTCCGGTGGTTTCGCATGCGCCGGCGATTTCCACGTCGTGCAAAGCTTTGCCGCAGGAAAATTCCTGCATATGGATTTTACCGTCGCGGCGTACTTCTGCTTTCAGATAGGTGGAAAGTGCATTTACGCACGATACGCCCACCCCGTGCAGACCGCCGGATACTTTGTAGGTGCCTTTGTCGAATTTACCCCCTGCATGCAGTACGGTCAGTACGACCTCCAAGGCCGATTTCCCTTCTTTCTCATGAATATCCACCGGGATACCGCGGCCGTTGTCGGTTACCGTAATCGAATTGTCTTCATTGATGACGACATCGATATGCGAACAATAGCCGGCTAATGCTTCGTCGATAGAGTTATCAACCACTTCGTACACTAAATGGTGGAGACCTTTCTCGCTGGTGTCGCCAATATACATGGATGGCCTTTTTCTGACTGCCTCTAACCCTTCAAGTACTTGAATACTGTCTGCGGAGTATTCTGTAGCAGTATTCTTAATTTCTTCACTCATGAGTTTATCTTCTTTAAAATCAGTAATTATCTATATCCTCAAAAAATCTAACAAATATAGTCTAAATAATTGAGATAGCATACTTTAAGAGTGTGAAAATAGTAAAATAAAAAAGAGACAAAACATGCTTGTTTTGTCTCTTTTCGTGGGTGTAGCCCGTGGGGGAATCG
>DBFJSK010000518.1:0-5713 GCA_048403675.1 Tannerellaceae bacterium
CCACTCAGTGCGTTAAAACAAATCATCCTATTTTCAATAGGAACAAAAAAATTGTATTTACAAGCTTTCATAATAGTATCTTTTCCATTTAACAAATTTATGGATTAAATACAAGAGAGGGGAAGTATTCTTCCCCTTCTTTTAAAAATTTCAGACTACATTCAAAAAATCTCTCTTAATATCAATGTATTCCGCAACCTGGCGAACAATAACCACCATTACAATTATTAACCGGTGGAGGTGGTGGTATATTTCCACCTACTAAGGATTGCATTTCCATTTCATTCAATGTTTCTGAACTAAATTTATCCAGATCTTCCATAGCAATAAAATTTAAGGATGTATCTACTCTATTAAATAGGCTTTTCGATATTCGCCTGTATGGTACTATTCAAAGTGAACTCTTATTCTTTATTAATAGGAAAACGTATTATTTCCCTTAGTAAAGGATAACATGATTTAGCTATTCAACTTTCTAGATTTTTCATCAAGTTCATATATCGATTGCAATATATAAAAATATAATTAAATAAAACAATTTTATCTATTATTTTTTTTACGCGATTAATATTTAATTTCCGGTCAATTAATTAACACCAATTAAACACCTTAAATTCAACGGATTATATCCTAACAAGTATAATATGAAAAAATTAGCCTAACAGAAAAATAACAAAAAAAGACACAAAACTTACGGATAAATTGCACTGAGGCCTTATTGTATTTTTCATTCCTCCCAAAAATGCTAATCAATCTACTAGATGAAGACAGATGCCCATCCCTTTCCCCTTTCATCGGCATCCAACAAAAAATACATAAGCATGCAATCCGAATTGCATGCTTATGTATTTTGGATTACACTGGCATCTATTTTTCACTCTTAATTATACACTGATAATCAACGCATTACAAAACCCGTATTTTCCTTTCTATTTTTCCCTGGAAAGTAGAAAGGACTTATTGTAAAATTTAGAAGTAATAACCTACTGCGAAAGCGCCCTTTCTTCCTAAAAAGAAAAAAGCCGCAAGGCCGGTTTATTCCACCGGCGCTGCGGCCTTCTTTATCGTTATGCCTATTTTCCGGAAGTTTTTTCCTTCTCTTTGGCCGATCCTGCTTCTTTGGCGGACACGCCCATCGCGCAAGCCCCGTTAAACCGGGCATTCGGCTCGATTTCCAATACCTGGGTAAAAATATCGCCTTTCACGACAGCCGTCGATTTCAAAACCAATTTCTCGCTCACCCGGATAGAACCCTCTACCAATCCTAAGATTTCGGCATTCGAGGAAACGATATTACCCGTGACACACCCCTTGGGGCCTACCACGATCTTACCGCTGCAATTCACATCTCCGTCGATTTTCCCGTCCAACCGGAAATCGGTTTCCGTCATCATATTTCCTTTCACGGAAGTACCTAAAGCCAAGGCATTATGCAGCCCTCCGCCCGGAGCTTCCTCCCTTTGTTTCATTCCCATCATATAAATACTAAATTGCTTGTTGCAAATATAGACTATTTTTTTGGGGGAAGGTTTACTTTTGCCTACATTTACGCGTAAATTGACCGTATATGACCACTTCTATCGAATTAAACACGATGAAATTCTACGCCTATCACGGCGTGGCCCCTCAGGAAACGGCGGTAGGCAACACCTTTATCGTCGATCTGGCGCTGACCGCCCCTTTGGAAAAAGCCGTCGAAAGCGATTGCCTGACGGACACCGTCAACTACGCCGAAGCCTACGCCGTGGTGAAAAAAGAAATGGAAATTCCCTCGAAATTACTCGAACACGTTGCCGGCCGGATACTCGGCAGTTTGAAAACCCATTTCCCCGCTTTGACGGCGGCCACCGTAAAAATAACCAAGCTCAACCCGCCCTTCGGAGCCGACGTACACAGCGCCGCCGTGAAACTGACGGAGCAATGGGACGAAGGCCGATAGCCTGCTCACTACCGGCCCCCGCCAGTAGTTACCGCACCAGTTCCTCGGGCAAATCCGTTCCGATAACGCGACAGCGAATCGTATTTTTCGCATCCTTCATAATCAGGAAAGTAGACTCGGGACGGCTGGCCGAACGCAGCCGCAACGCATCCCACTCTAAGCCATACCAACGGTTCAGCGCCACCATGATTTCCATTTTGCTGGCGGAAATATCGAAAACCCTCGTTTCCGGCGTTTCGGAATCTTCGGCTTGCAAGTGCAAGGTGAGATAAGGCAGCCCCTCTTCCACCGAAAAGGCGTAATCGCCCCGCCCCGCTACATCCAGTACCGGCAAGGATATGTCGTCGTTTTGTCTTATCAAAAAACAATCGTGCTTCTCATTCTCCACGAAAAACAAAGCCTCGCCTACCGGCAACGACGCATCCGAACTCTCCACGATTGAAAAGCCCATGTAAAAATCGGTTACCTCCACGTCCAACTTCTTTGTTTCCCCGCTCACCTGATCGGTGACAAGCATGGCCGTTCTCCCTTTTTGCTTCGGCGTCACTTCAATCTCGCCGAATCCGATGGTGCTGAGAAAAGTAATTTTCGCTTCCAACACCTCCGGATCGCCCACTTGCAAACTATACGATTTGCTGCCACCCAATACCGGAATGGATTGGGGCAGATTCAACCGCAAGCGATAAGATCCTTTTTCAAACGTAAGCGGATATACGTCCTCCACCTTTTCATCCTCGCTACAGGACACTCCGCCCAACACACACAGGCCGATAAGCCACACAGCCATCCAACTCTTCATTCTCATTCTCTTCATTTTTATATTAACATTTCTTAATGCACACAACCTATACCAGCCCAAAAGTAACGGTTATTTTCCGCTCTTTCTTCACTTTTTTCAACTATATTATGTAATTTTGCATTTTAAAGCACAAATAAGATACACAACTATGGCATTTACCAACAACGTTATGATTGTTCGTCACGGATTGCTGGCGAAATTAGTAAAACTCTGGAAAGAAAACCGTCTTCTGAACGAAATCGACCGGCTGCCCATCGAACTGACGCCGCGCAAATCGAAAGTAAGAGGACGCTGCTGCGTACACAAAGAGCGGGCCGTATGGAAGTACAAGACGTTGCCCCTGCTCGGTTTCGACATGCAAGATGAAACCGACGAACTCACACCGCTTTCGGAATATGCCAAACGCGCCCTGCTGCGTCCGGAAAACCGGAAAGAAAACCTGATGTGCGTGGTCGACGAAGCCTGCTCTTCGTGCGTATCGGTCAATTACGAAATCACTAACCTCTGCCGCGGATGCGTAGCTCGCAGTTGCTACATGAACTGTCCGAAAGACGCCATTCATTTCAAATCCAACGGACAGGCTCAAATCGACCATGACACCTGTATCAGTTGCGGAAAATGCCACCAGAACTGTCCCTACCATGCCATCGTGTATATCCCCATTCCCTGTGAAGAAGTCTGTCCGGTAAAGGCCATCAGTAAAGACGAATACGGGGTGGAACACATCGACGAATCGAAATGTATCTATTGCGGCAAATGCGTAAATGCCTGTCCGTTCGGCGCCATTTTCGAGATCTCGGAAGTATTCGACATTCTCCAACGGCTCCGCAATAAGGAACCGATGGTAGCCATCGTAGCTCCCTCGATCCTGGCCCAGTTCAGCGCGCCGGTGGAAAAAGTATACGGCGCCCTCAAAGAACTCGGTTTCCTGGATGTGGTGGAAGTAGCCCAGGGCGCGATGGAAACCACGCGGCACGAAGCCGAGGAACTGATCGAAAAGCTGAAGGAAGGACAGCCCTTTATGACGACCAGTTGCTGCCCTTCTTATATCCAACTGGCCGAAAAGCATATTCCCGATCTGAAGAAATACATCTCTTCCACCGGTTCGCCTATGTACTACACCGCCCGCATCGTGAAAGAGAAATACCCCGATGCCAAAATCGTCTTCGTCGGCCCCTGTCTGGCCAAACGCAAAGAAGTGAAAATGGATCCGGCCGTAGATTTCACCCTCACCTTCGAAGAGGTAGGCTCCGTATTGGAAGGAATGGGCATCCTGTTCGAACAGGCGCAACCCTTCTCCGTACTCTTCAATTCCGTACGCGAAGCCCACGGATTCGCCCAGAACGGCGGGGTAATCAACGCGGTGAAAGTATACCTGAAAGACCAACCGGTAAACGCCGTGCAGGTGGCCAACCTGACGAAAAAGAACGTCGCCTTGCTCCGCGCCTATGCGAAAACCGGAAAAGCGCCGGCCCAGTTTATCGAAGTGATGGCCTGCGAGGGCGGCTGCGTGACAGGCCCTTGTACGCACGCGGAAAAAACAGCCGGACAAAAACAATTAATCAAAGAACTTACCAAACGATAAACGCCTGATGAAAACGAAATTCACCTTTCTTTGTCTCCTGGCCGGATGGGCCGGGTTACTCGTCTGCTGCGGTCAGAAAGAATTACCGGCGGCCGGCCATTTTTCCCAACAAATATTCGACCGTACTCCGGTGCGCTTCTCGCCCGATGTCTATCCGGGCAGTTACAACGAGCCGGGCGCCGACAGCATCATCCGGTTGGCCAACGGCCGGATCATCCTGAAAAAAATTCAGTTGCCCGATTATAAACGGAATGTCTGCCTCAATCTGAAGGTAACGGTAGCCTCGAACGGCGACCGGTGGGATAAATCGGGTTCTTGCTTCGTACTTCCCAAAGCGTCGGCCATTAACTTGCTGAACATTGCCAAGGAAGAGAACCAATTTCCCGCGGTTGACAGTACCAAGCTGGAGCAGATGGTCGGCATCGTAGCCGGCGAGGATTACCTGCCCACGGTGGAATTGATGCGGTTCATGACGCCTTTCGGCGTCGGACACTACAGCAGCCCCGACGATACCCTGACCCGTCACCGCAAACCGGTATATATCGACCATTGGGCCGACAGCGTGACGTGGGAGCAAAACATTACCGATCTGTATCCGCTCCTGGAAGGCGAAGCGTATGTAGGCATCTTTATCGATACCTGGACGCCGGAAGGATACATCGCCAGCATGCGGTTGGATGCCGAAGAATCGGAAATTCCTTCGGATGCGCGCAAGCCTTTGCATGTGGAACCGTTGATGAACACAGTCTATTATATCGGACAGACTTACCCCGATATTTTCGCCCGCAAAGATGTATCGACTACTTTCACCCTGCCGGAAAAGGCCAAAAACGTACGCTTGAAATACATCGTCACCGGCCACGGCGGTCATAACGGAGGCGATGAGTTCGTACAGAAACGGAATATCGTTTCCATCGATGGCGAACCAGTGCTGAATTTTATTCCCTGGCGGAGCGATTGCGCCTCTTTCCGACGGTTCAATCCGGCTACGGGGGTATGGCTGGAAAAACGGTTGGCGTCGTATATCGGTGAAAAAGGGTATGCGGAAAAAATGGTGGAAGAGCCGGTCGGTTCCTCCGACTTTTCGCGTTCAAACTGGTGCCCGGGATCGGATGTGGTACCCGAGGAAGCGGAACTGCCTAGGTTGACGCCCGGCGAACATACCTTTACGGTAAGCATTCCCGAAGCGCAGGAAATTGAAGGGAATAAGCTGAATCATTGGTTGGTATCGGCTTATCTGGTATGGGAAGAATAACGTTATATACCTGAAAATACATGGAAACACTACTGCCTTTCGCTTTACTCTGCTTTACCTCGTTTTTTACGCTCACCAATCCTTTGGGTACGATGCCGGTCTTCCTGACCATGACGCATGGGCTGGACGAGCAAC
>DBFJSK010000519.1:0-7064 GCA_048403675.1 Tannerellaceae bacterium
GATTGGTAATGGACTTCGTGATCTTTAATTGTCTCATTCAATTCGTTTAATTGAGAAATACGGGGTGCAAAGATAACATAAATTTATTGAAAGAATTGGCTGAATGCACCCCACATTCAGCCAATTAAAAACCTTTAACAATCTTTTCGCCAAATACTCCCTATTTCGTCTTATTCGGCCAGATCTATCGCATAATACTTCGTACGTCCGTTAGGATAGAACCCTTTGATAAATAAACCCTGGTCATCCGAACGTCCCTGAAGGATACTTTCCACAATTTTCTCCAATTCTTCCGGAGTAGAAATCCGCTGGTTGTTCACAAGCATGATAACGAAACCCTTCTGGATACCCGCCTCTTTCAGCTTACCGCTCGTCAGGCCGGTCACTTCGATACCATAGCTCACACCCAACTGTTGTTTCTGCTTCTCGGTCAATGCTTTGAAAGCTGCGCCCAACACGTCGGCCGTTTCCCCGCCTTTCAGCACCTTCGTACTGCCCTGCGCATTCCGCAGTTCGACGGTAAACGTTTTGGTATTTCCGCTGCGATCGACAGTAAGTTCCACTTTGTCGCCCGGACGATACTTACTGATCTGTTCCTGCAACGCACTAGCCGATTTTACCTTGATACCATTCACTGCCACAATCACATCGCCTTTTTCCAGGCCCGCTTCTTTCGCAGAACTCCGTTCGGCAAAACCGCCCACATAAGCTCCGGCCAACGCTTTCAACTTCGCCTTATCTTCCTCAGGCACATACTGCGGATCGGAAATCAAGACACCCAGCACAGCCCGTTGCACCGTACCATATTGTTTGAGGTCGTTCGCCACCTTCCCGGCAATACTGATAGGCACCGCAAACGAATACCCGGCAAAATTGCCCGTTTCCGAATAAATAGCCGTATTGATTCCGACCAGTTCACCCTTCGTATTCACCAGCGCGCCTCCGCTATTACCCGGATTCACCGCTGCATCCGTCTGGATAAACGATTCGATTTTGCTCCTATCGCGACCGCCTGCCCCGATATTTCCACGGCTCTTCGCGCTCACGATACCCGCCGTAACGGTAGAAGTCAGGTTAAAGGGATTTCCTACAGCCAGCACCCATTCGCCCACTTTCAGCTTTTCAGAATCGCCGAACGGTATCGTAGGCAAATCCTTCGCATCGATTTTAATCAACGCAATATCCGTCGTCGGATCGGCTCCGATCACCTTCGCCGAGAATTTCCGGTTGTCATTCAACGTCACTTCCAACTCATCGGCCCCGTCGATTACGTGATTATTCGTAATAATATACCCATCGGTAGAGATAATCACCCCCGAGCCTGCCCCCACGCGCGGTTGCGGTTGCGGACGCTGGAAGCCACGGCCGAATCCGAAAAAGTATTCGAACGGATCCACATACTGCTGGCCCCCGCCCCCTTCTGCCATCTTGGCATTCGCCGTAGCCTTGATATGCACCACGCCGTGGATCGCACTTTCGGCCGCTGTCGTGAAATCGATATTCTCGGCCGCCACCGTGCCATAGCTCGCCAACCGGTAAGGTTGCTTGAAGGTATTTTCCACTCCGGCAGCATACTTCACCGGCTGCTCGTTCTTCTTCATCAGATAAGCACTCGTTCCGAGCGCTACCCCCGAACTTACAGCCGCTACGAGAACTACACCCAGCACATTCTTCCAGATCGTTTTCATATTTTTCTTCTTTAATTGAACACTTAAATTTAACAGTTTTCTTACGACAAAGAAAACGCAAAAAACGTGCGGATATTTCTTTATACCCTGATTTTTTATCACTTTTAACGACGCATGGAAAAGGCTTAACTGCACTTAACAGTACTGTGTAATACAAAGTACCTTTTTAACAGTCAAGAACTGCCAAATGGTCAGCCCGTTTTCTACTATAACAGCAAGTTCGGCAGAAAGTTTGCCCTGCGCACCCTTCAGTTTCCGCAACAATCTATAGGCCGGTTCGGTTTAAATGTATATCTTTGCGCCATTGCAGCCTGCCGGTCTGTCGCTCGTCGGAAACGATGGGAGGAAAGTCCGGGCAACACAGAGCACCATACTTCTTAACGGGAAGCTGCTTGAAAGGGCAGAGTAGCGTAACAGAAAATAACCGCCGGCCCCCGGGCCGGTAAGGGTGAAAAGGTAAGGTAAGAGCTTACCGGGTTTCGCAGCAATACGAAATGCCGTACGCCTTATGGGTTGTAAGGTCATGTATACCGGCGCATGTAGGGCGGCTCGTCCGATGCCGGGGGGTAGACCGCTAAAGCTTGCCGGCGACGGCAAGACAAGATAAATGGCAGACACCTTTCGAAAACCGCAAGGAAAGAAAAAGGCACAGAACCCGGCTTACAGGCAGACTGCAATATTTTTCATGTACATGGAGAAAAAAAAAGATAAAAAACCTATCGGCGAACGAATCCAGGCACTTCTGGCCCGAGTGATGCGTTTTATCACTTACGATATATGGCGGATTACCGGCAACGAAGTAAGCGGTATCAAGAAAGTCTATATCAATTCCATCAAAACCATCATCCTGGCCGTACGCGGCTTCATGGACGAAAATCTGCAAACCAAAGCCTCGGCCCTCACCTACAGCACGATCCTTTCCATCGTACCCATGCTGGCCGTATTAGTAGGCATCGCCAAAGGATTCGGATTCCAAAATTCCATTCAGCAACAACTATACACCTATTTTCCAGGCCACGAACTGGAACTCAACAAAGCCTTTCAATTCGTAGAAAGCTACCTGGCCCAAGCCCAGGGCGGCGTCATTGTGGGGATTGGATTGATTATCCTCTTTTACACTGTCGTCAACCTGATTTCCTCCATTGAAGACACCTTCAACGGCATCTGGCAAATCAAAAAATCGCGTCCGTGGTACCGGAAAATCACCGACTACCTGGCCCTTTTCCTGATTCTGCCCGTCCTGATGGCCACCTCCAGCGGGCTTTCCCTGTTTATTTCCACGCTTCAGAACTCATTTCTGAGCAATTACCTGTTTTTTACCCCTTTGGTAAATACCGCCTTGCGGATCGCGCCTTTTATCATCACCACCCTGGCTTTCACCGGGCTATACGTATTCCTGCCCAATACGAAAGTGAACTTTTCCAGCGGACTGTTGGCCGGATTCATGGCCGGTTGCGCCTTTCAATTTTTCCAATTCATCTACATCTCGGGCCAAATCTGGGTAAGCAAATACAACGCCATCTACGGAAGCTTTGCCGCCATCCCCTTATTATTACTCTGGCTCCAGCTCTCCTGGCTGATCTGTCTGTTCGGCTCCGAACTATCGTATGCCGCCCAAAACGTAAAAAAATTCAGTTTCGAGCGCGACAGCAAACACATCAGCCGCCGCTACAAAGACTTCCTCACTCTGCTCATAGCCTCCCTTATCGTCAAACGCTTCGAAAAAGGCGAGAAACCCTATACGGCCGACGAACTCTCGGATGCCTACCGCATCCCCATTCGTCTGACCACCGACATCCTCTACCTGCTAAGCGAACTGAATATCATCATCGAAGTAAACTACGGCAACGACGACCGGGTACCCTACTACCAACCGGCACTCGACGTTAACAAGATCACCGTAA
The DNA here is from genome assembly GCA_048403675.1 of Tannerellaceae bacterium. Taxonomy (GTDB): domain Bacteria; phylum Bacteroidota; class Bacteroidia; order Bacteroidales; family Tannerellaceae; genus Parabacteroides. The sequence goes on from DBFJSK010000519.1 coordinate 3,593, forward strand.
GCTACCTGCTGATTAAACTCGACGAATACGGATCGGAAAATTTCAAGATAGACACCTCCCGGCTGTTCAGTAAAGAATGGCGGGCGCTTTTGAAAACCAGAGAAGATATGATCGACGCCAACAGCCAGATTCTGCTGAAAGACCTCTGAACCGATTGCTAACCCCGCCCTACCCCGTGACAGACGAACAACCCACAAACGAGCCATTCCTCGCGCCCCCGCCGGGAAGCACCGACCTCACCCGCGGCCCGGTGGGCAAAGTTATCCTGCGTTTCGCCTTTCCCCTGTTGGCCGGCAATCTGCTGCAACAAACGTACACAATTACCGACAGCATCATCGTCGGACAATTCTTAGGAAAAGAAGCCCTGGCCGCCGTCTCGGCCTCCTTCTTCCTCTACTACTTTCTCATTTCCCTCGTGATCGGCGTAGGTAGCGGCACCTCGGTAGTCGTTTCCCAACTTTTCGGCGCCCGACGCTACGAACAAGTACAACGCGCCTTCTCCTCCTTCTTCATCTTCATGCTAGGCGCCGGCGTACTGCTCTCCATCGCCGGCATCATCTTCGCGGAACCCATCTTCCGGTTCACCCATACCCCCGAAGAAGTCATTCCGCAAGCCGTCGCCTACTTCAAAATTTACGTGGGAGGCACCTTTCTTTTCGTCACCTTCAACAGCATCATCTCCATTTTGCGCGGCGTAGGCGAGTCGTACAGACCGATGCTGTTCATCCTGCTCACCACCTTGCTGAATATCGCACTCGATCTCCTTTTCATCGCCGTATTCGAATGGGGCGTGGAAGGAGCCGCCCGGGCCACCGTCATCGCCCAAGGCATCGGCATGTGCGTAGCCCTGGCCTATGTGAACAACACCCACCCCCTGCTCTCGATCAAAAAACAAGATTTAGTTTTCGATTACCCCCTTTTCAAAGCCGGCCTGAAAATCGGCTTGCCCACCAGCATCCAGCAATGCGCCATCGCCTTAGGGCTGATCGCCCTGCTGGGCATCGTCAATAGTTTCGGCACCGATACGCTCACCGCCTACGGAGCAGCCGGCAAAATCGACACCATCCTCACCCAGGCCATCCTCACCCTTTCGGGCGCCTTAGCCGCTTTCGCCGGACAAAACATCGGCGCCGGACGGCTCGACCGGGTACGCCAGGGAGTACGTTTTTCGATGGGCATCAACGTCCTTTTCGGCCTGCTCACCTTCGGCATGGTCTTCTTTTGGGGAGAAACGCTGATGAAAGCCTTTACCCGCGACGCCGCCGTCATCGCCCAAGGCCAGGAATATTTATTAATCGTATGCAGTTTTTTTATTTTCCACGGCGCCCTAAATATCTATAACGGCGCGCTCCGAGGCGCAGGCGACACGCTTTTCCCGATGATCGCCAGCCTGGTGTGCCTCTGGCTCATCCGCATCCCCCTGGCCTACCAATTCAGCCTGTGGTTCGGCCGCGTCGGCATCTGGTGGGCCATCGGTATGAGCATCACCATCGGCATGCTCGCCACCTGGCTCTACTACCAAACCGGGAACTGGAAAAAACGTTGTGTCGTAAAAAAGCCGGAAAGGCCGGTTTCCTGACGAACCTGTTCTTTCCGGCCATTGCGAATGCAGCCCTTCCGTATGAAAAAAACGCCGGCTACTTAAATGCCATCATCCGGCTGATGTATTTCCCCACAATATCAAATTCCAGATTGACTACCGTTCCTTCTTCGATTTGCCCGAAATTCGTATGCTCGTGCGTATAAGGGATAATTGCCACCTGAAAACCGTCGGGCCGGGAATTGCACACCGTCAAACTCACCCCGTTCACACAAACCGATCCTTTTTCCACCGTTACGTACCCCTCTTTGGCCATTTCCGGATTGAAAGCATAATCGAATGTATAATACCAACTACCCTCGGCTTCGGTCACCTGCCGGCAAACTGCGGTCTGATCCACATGCCCTTGTACGATATGTCCGTCCAACCGTCCGTTCATCAACATACTCCGCTCCAGATTCACCCGGTCGCCCGGTTTCAGCAACCCCAGGTTCGAACGCTCCAGCGTTTCCTTGATAGCCGTCACGGTATAGGTATCCTCCGTTTTACTTACTACCGTCAGACAAACGCCGTTGTGCGACACGCTCTGGTCGATTTTCAGTTCGTTTACAAACGAACAACTCATGGTCAAATGAATATTACCTTGTTCGGCTTTTACAGCCACCACGCGGGCGGCCTCTTCTACGATTCCTGAGAACATACTTTTCTTTTTAGAGTTTTTGAACACATCGAGAGTTTGCCCGCAAAGATAGGAATAAAGAGACAGAAACAAAATTCCCTCTCTCGTTGTTGAATAAATAAATCTAAATAGAACCTTTATGCACTTTCATTTCAACACAAAAAACATCCCGGTGATGCTAGGTATCGCCGCCCTGACCTGTCTGGGCCTTGCCCAAACCGCCAAAGCCTGCACGCGGGCCGTCTATCTCGGCCCCGACGGCCGCATCGTAACCGGCCGGACTATGGATTGGAAAGAAGATCCCCAGTCGAACATCTACCTTTTTCCCCGCGGCATGCAAAAACGGGGCGCCCATACGGATCATACCATTCAGTGGACTTCCAAATACGGCAGCGTAGCCACCGCCGGCTACGACATCGGCATTTGCGACGGCATGAACGAAAAAGGCCTGACGGCCAATCTGCTTTTCCTGACCGAATCATCGTACGTACGCCCCGGCGACACCCGTCCGGTGATGGGACTGAGTATCTGGACGCAATACGTGCTGGACAATTTCGCCACGGTAGACGAGGCGGTAGCCGAACTCTCCAAAGAACTTTTCCGCATCGATGCCCCCGATCTGCCCAACGGCGCCAAATCGACGCTGCACCTGGCCATCTCCGACGCCACCGGCAACAGCGCCATTTTCGAATATATCAACGGCGAGCTGATTATCCACAGCGGTCGCGAATGCCAGGTTATGACCAACTCCCCCACCTACGACAAGCAAATCACCCTCAACGATTATTGGAAACAGATCGGCGGACTGGTGATGTTGCCGGGTACCAACCGCGCTTCCGACCGCTTCGTTCGCGCCTCGTTCTATATCCAGGCCATTCCTCAGACCGACGATGCCCGCCTGGCCGTAGCCGGCGTATTCAGCGTGATGCGCAACGTATCGGTGCCGCTGGGCATCTCCACCCCCGACCAACCGTTCATCGCTTCCACCCGCTGGCGCACGGTAGCCGATCAGAAAAGCAAGGTTTACTTCTTCGAATCGACCATGCAACCGGATATTTTCTGGATCGACTTCACAAGCCTGGATTTTTCGCCGGGCGCGCCGACGAAAAAACTATCGCTCACCGGGGGAGAGATCTATACGGGCAACGCGGCTCCGGAATTTAAAGACACCCCACCTTTCCAGTTCCTTTTCGGGATCTGAAACCTTTCGGAGGGGGGAAACCGGTAGCTTCTCCCCCTCCCCACTCCCCCCC
>DBFJSK010000520.1:0-2214 GCA_048403675.1 Tannerellaceae bacterium
ATGCCGAGGCAAGAGTAATTGTAAACGAAGTTTAAACAGTACCGTATGAAACCGAAAATAATATGCCATATCATGAGTTCTGTCGATGGACGACTGATTGATGGACGCTGGACTGCTCCCTACGAAGCGGAACATGGCGATCTCTTGAAAGTCTATGCCGCCATCGGTCGGGAACTGAATACGGATGCGTGGATGTTCGGGAAAAATACAGTCCGTGCCATATTTCCTTATCGATTCGGTATTGCAGGACATACCATATCATCCGATACGCCTGCTGTATTCATCGGCGAACGCCGTTCGGAACGTATATTTATCGTTGCCGACCCTGAAGGCGACGTCTATTTTACTTCTCCAACTTTGAGAGGGGACAATATTCTCGTTATCGTGGGACGGAATGCGACGGAGGAATATCTTGCCCATCTGCGCGAAAAGCGAATTTCTTACATCATCGTCGATGATGCGGCCGTTCTTCGGAAAGGACTTGAAGCTGTCGGGCGCGAGTTCGGCATCCGCTGCATATCGGCGCAGGGTGGCGGCATATTAAACGGTGCGTTACTCGCCGAGGGACTGATAGACGAATTGAGTCTGGTTGTCTACCCCGGTATCGACGGGCTTTCGGATATTCCCTCCATCTTTGAATATATGGGTGGCGCCACTGAATATCCGGCTCAAGGACAACGCCTGCAACTGCTTTCCGCTTCAGAACGGGAGCATGGTGTGATGTGGATGCGATATAGAATTCATAAGGATTGACACAATGAAAAAGATGATGTTACAAACCATATTGCTTTGCTGCCTCTGTTTGGCTTCCTGCTCGGACAGTGAAGAAAACCGATCGGTCTTACCGCCGGATCAGGATCAGGAAGAGGCTTCCGACCAGTCGCAGGACAATAATAGTCATTTGACCACCTCCAGTACAGTAAAACACGTGATAGAGCACGAAGCGTTCGCCGGATTCGGGCAATTCATCCTGCCTGCCGAACGCCGGTATAACGATGAGATGCCGCTTGTGAATGTGGCGAGCTTGCTGTCATACCACAACTATGTGACAGGCGAGCGTGCCGTGGAAACCATCAACACGATGATCGACAATGTGCACGAGGGCAACCGCCTCTTTTATGACATCTATTCCGATGCAGACAAGCGGGCGGATTCACGTAAGAACAATACGGGATTGTTTTTCTTTCGCGGCGAGTCGGGCAAACCGTTCGCTATCGTTTGTCCCGGCGGGGGTTTTTCTTATGTCGGTGCTATACACGAGGGATTTCCGCTTGCCATCGCATTAAGCGAGATGGGTTATAACGCCTTTTCTATCCAATACCGGACAGGCGGTGCGCAGGTGGCGTGCGAAGACCTTGCACAAGCCATCGACTTCATCATTCGCCATGCGGAGAAGTTGCAGGTATCGACCGATGATTACTCTCTGTGGGGAGGTTCAGCAGGTGCACGAATGGCAGCTTACCTCGGCTCTTACTCTACACAAGGATTCATTGAAACAACACACGAGCGTCCGGCGGCGGTTATCATGGGATATACAGGACATTCGGAATATACTCCGAACGATCCGCCTACCTACGTGGTAATCGGCGAGGACGATGCCATCGCCAGCCCTTCAACCATGCGCCGACGGGTGGAGAATCTTCAGGCATTGGGTATAGATGCCGAATTTCATCTTCTCCCCAATTTGCGTCATGGGTTCGGATTGGGAATCGGAACGAGTGCAGAAGGTTGGGAGAAAGAGGCCGTGAAGTTTTGGGAGAAATACATTTCCGGTAAAAATTGAATTTCTTACCGACAATTGTGTAACGAGGGATTACAATGCCGTATTTACACTTTGCAGTGTTATTTGTAGAACACATAAATAAGTAAAAATGAAAAAGATAATTACAAGCGTATTGTGTGCAACAATGGCTGTATGCAATACATTAAATGCACAGGAGACAATGAAAGAGAACAAAGCATTCGCCGTGGCCGATATGTCGAATTTCAAGAGCCACAATAGCAACCCGTTCGGTTTGGTGTATGCCGATGCCATCACCGAAAATGTACTGGGCAAGGTAAATATTCACCCTATTACGTACGACCTGAACGGACTGAAAATCGCCGCCAACATCTATACGCCTGCGGGCTATGACCCTGCGAAAAGTTATCCGGCTCTTGTCGTTGCCCATCCGAACGGAGGAGTAAAGGAGCAAGTCGCCGGGTTATATAGTC
>DBFJSK010000521.1:0-8145 GCA_048403675.1 Tannerellaceae bacterium
GCTGCAACCGGCGCGTCCGGCGATAATAAATAAACAGAATATATAAGGTAAGCAATAAAATCAAGGCTACCGAAAGCGAAAATAACAATTGCTTCTGCTTCTGAACCATGCGCTGATTATTGAGTTTGAATTCACGCGTTTGCGTTTCTTTTTCATGCAACTCATGCAAAGCCTGCAACTGGCTGATTTGCCGGAAAAAAGTTTCGTCGTTCTGTCGGAAAGTCAAAGCAAGTAAAACCTCGTACAACTTCAACGCCCCCGCCATATCTCCCTGCTCCTCCAACAGTTCCGCCTTCATTTGAATATCTTCCGGCAGCTGTTCGAGCGCCAACAATTCATTTAAATAGCGAATCGCCAGCGGTATATCCCCCACCAGCCGGGCATAACGCGCCCACACCGCCAAATAAGCCTTTTCCGCATAATCGCCCGCCACCTGCGTATTCCCTAAATAGAAAGAAGCTTTTTCCAAAGCCGCCTTCGCCTTCTGCGGTTGGCCGCTGCGCACATACCGGTCGGCCTGAAAGGTATACAACAACCAATATTCGCGCCCTACCCGCACACGGTTGCCCGCCATCTTATTCAACACCTCCTGCGTGCGGATAAAATAATCGTAATTCGCCAAAATAGAATCGACCTGCGTAACACGGTTCAATCGCAAAGCGCATTCCGCCTGATAAGAAGTCATGCGCATCTGGGCCTCCACTTTGGTGGGCACATCCAGCTCCTTAATCAAATCGAGCCCTTCCTGAAAAGCGACAATCGCATTGCTATCGCGCCGGATAGCCTGATAAATCAGTCCCAGGCTCTCCGAGCATCGCACCATGCCGTACCGATGCTTCAACCGGCTGGCTTCCTGATAGATCTCCAGCGCCTCGTTCAACGCCATTTCGTAATTCTTGCTCCACAACAAATCCTGACACGAATAACACCGCACGTCGAACAATTCATTCGGCCATTCCCCTCTGCTCTTCGCTATCGAATCGATCCTTCCGCCCCAGTATAAAATACTGTCGCGCCGGCCATACAAATTATAATAAAAACGCGCCAAATGCCGGAGCGCCCCATACACCGCATCCGTCGAATCGGCCTGCTCCGCCTCCTGATAAAGTTGCACCAAATAAGGTATTTCCTGTGCCTCCTGCATATACAACATCGCCAGCCGCGTTAAAGCCGGTATTCTGCGAGCCGGATCTTTACTGACCGCCAAAATATTTTTCAAACTATCCAATTCGGCAACCGACACCGTATCGACCGATTGCAACGCCGAAACCGGCAAAACAAACCAACTGCATACCAGCCAAATCCACCACTTAGTATTCCAACGATTCTTTTTCTTCATACCCGTCTTTTTCGTTTGGCATTAGTGTAACGGATGAATAAACACAAAACGCGCACCCCCCACATACAACGAATCGATAAAAATCATGCCTTTCAATTGCGTCGCAATAATCTGGCAAATAGACAATCCGAGTCCGGTGCCTTGCTGAAACTCATCCAGTTTTTCAAAACCCTCGAATATCTGATCTTGCTTATCCAGCGGAATGCCGCAGCCGGTATCGGTAACCGAAAACACCACCCGGTTCTCCTCCTCTTCGATGGCAAAAGCCAGGTTAATCTCGCCTTCCTCCGTAAACTTGGCCGCATTCGACAATAAATTCGATAACAATTGCTGCAATCGCATCGGATCCGTATCTAATTTGAACGAATCGACGGGCGCGCTAAAGGTAAGCCGGACTTCTTTCGCCACCCGGTGTACCATGCTATCGAGTACCTTCCAACAACAGGCCACCAACTCGACAGGTTCGCACATAAATTTGAAACGGCCCGATTCCAGACGCGATAAATCGAGCACATCGTTCACCAAGTTGAGCAATAATTCCGAGCTTTTATTAATCGTTGCACCGAATTCAGCGCGGTCGGGGCTGGTTTGCGACGAGTCGAGCAATAATTCCGAAAAGCCCACAATCGCATTGAGTGGCGTACGCACCTCATGGCTGATATTCGAAATGAACGCCGTCTTCACCTGGTTGGCCTGCTCGGCTTTTTCCGTCATCAAACGAAGCGCTTTTTCCGATTCGACCAGCGAATTCTTTTCCTTCAGCAATTCGTTTTTCAGCCGGGTAGCCCGGCGATAATAACGAATCAACACCGACAACAGCACCAACAAGACGAGGATGAAAAGGATAGCCCCCACCAATTGCCTTTGCTGAAGCGAGATCCGTTCCGTTTGATAAGCCAGTTCGAGGGTTTGCTTTTCCATACCGTTCAGGTCGTTGAGGGTACGGAGTTGGGCAATCTGCCGGCTGAACGCATTATCTTCGATCGCTTTGTTCAACGCCAAGGTGGCTTTATATACCTCGATCGCTTCTTTGTAACGGCCTAGCGCACGCAAAATATCGATTTTCAATTTAAAAAGTTCCGGTCGCTTTTCCATGCCCAAAGCCTTGTTCACCGCCTCAAGGGAGAGCGCCTCCTGGCCCACCTGATGATAATATAACGCAAACATCCGGTCGTTGCGGAACGCTACATATTGGTTGCCGGGCGCCTCTGCATCGAAACGGTATGTTTTTTTCAGATGCTCCCACGCTTTTTTCGGTTGATTTTTCCTGAGATACAATTCGGCATAATACAGATGAATCAGCCACCGATGCCGATCGACCGGAAAAATCCGTCCTTCGGTTTGAGATAACCTCTCCAATTCATCGACTATCTTTTCGTACGTTTCCAGCAGACGGGCCGACTCGTCGAATAAATCCATCCGGATGGTGGAAACCAACATGTCCGACAGATACATCACCTTAAAAGTAGGCTTCGATATATTATCTTTCATCCATTCCCACCCTTCCCGGAAAGCGAGCACCGCGTCGCTGTCGCGGTTGATCGTTTGATAAATCATTCCCAAATCCCGGTTTATCCGGGCCAGCCCATAAGGCTGATTTCTTTTTTTAGCCAACTGAAGTTGACGAATCGCCTCGTTCATGGCCATCTCGTAATTGCCCGTCCACAGATAATCCTGGCATATCAAACTGCCGGCGGCGAAAAGGGCATCCGGGCAATCGCCCTTCGCCTGAGCCAGGGAGTCGATACGGGCGGCCCAATATTTCAAACTGTCGCTGCGCCCGGCATTGTAATAATAGCGTGTTAATCCGCCCAGGGCGGCATAGACGATGTCGGTGGAATCCATACGCATAGCCACGTCGATGATCCGCTTGAGACAGGACACTTCCTGGGGAAGCTGCCAATACAAAGCGACCTGTTGTTTTAAGATGGGAAGTTGCTTTTCCGGAGATTCAAAGTGTTCCAAAAGATGTTCCAGACTATCGGCTTTCACCCGGCTTATCGCATTTTGCGCAGCTAGCTTGAAACTAAAAATTCCTATCAGAAGAATGCCCCAAACGACCCGGCGAGCAAACAAAAGCTTCTTATTCATGTTTTTGTTGCTTAGAAAGAAGCAAAAGTAGGTAATTTTAATGAAATGTAATGAAATTGAGTTCAAAATTGCATGTCGGCGGATCAAAAAACGCCCCCGGCCCTAAAAACGATTCCCCTTCCCCCCGCGGCTTTATGTTTTTTCCCGCAAAAACACTTGTAGCACAGAAAAAAACATTACCTTTGCCCCGATTTTTGAGAGATGACAATATAATGTCTAACTTACTAATTAAAACAAACTTAGTATTAACAATTTTAGAATGGAAAATTTAAAAAACATCCAGCCGGTTGAAGATTTCAACTGGGACGCCTTTGAACAAGGCGAAACTTACGGACAAGTAAGCAAGGACGATCTTGTAAAAACGTACGACGAAACCCTGAATACCGTAAAGGATAAGGAAGTCGTTATGGGTACGGTGACGGCCATGAACAAACGGGAAGTAGTCGTTAACATCGGTTTCAAATCGGACGGCGTGGTACCGATGTCGGAATTCCGTTACAACCCGGACCTGAAAATCGGCGACGAAGTAGAAGTCTATATCGAAAGCCAGGAAGATAAAAAAGGACAATTGATCCTCTCTCACAAAAAAGCCCGCGCAACCCGTTCTTGGGATCGTGTGAACGAAGCGCTGGAAAAAGACGAAATCATCAAAGGATACATCAAATGCCGTACGAAAGGCGGTATGATCGTAGACGTATTCGGCATCGAAGCCTTCTTGCCGGGTTCGCAGATCGACGTCAAACCGATCCGCGATTACGATGTCTTCGTAGGTAAGACGATGGAATTCAAGATCGTCAAGATCAACCAGGAATTCAAAAACGTGGTTGTTTCCCACAAGGCCCTCATCGAAGCCGAACTGGAACAACAGAAGAAAGACATCATCTCCAAACTCGAAAAAGGCCAGGTATTGGAAGGAACGGTCAAGAACATCACTTCCTACGGCGTATTTATCGACCTGGGCGGCGTAGACGGTCTGATCCACATCACCGACCTGTCGTGGGGACGCGTATCGCATCCGGAAGAAATCGTTCAGTTAGATCAACGCATCAACGTGGTTATCCTGGATTTCGACGACGAAAAGAAACGTATCGCTCTGGGTCTGAAACAACTTACTCCGCATCCTTGGGACGCGCTCGACGAAAACCTGAAAGTGGGCGACAAGGTAAAGGGCAAAGTAGTGGTGATGGCCGATTACGGTGCATTCATCGAAATCGCTCCGGGCGTGGAAGGTTTGATTCACGTTTCGGAAATGTCGTGGACGCAGCACCTGCGTTCGGCTCAGGATTTCATGAAGGTAGGCGACGAAATCGAAGCCGTTATCCTGACGCTCGACCGCGACGAACGCAAAATGTCGCTGGGCATCAAGCAGCTCAAAGCCGATCCCTGGGAAGATATCGAATCTCGTTTCCCGGTAGGTTCTCGCCATATGGCCAAAGTGCGTAACTTCACGAACTTCGGCGTATTCGTAGAAATTGAAGAAGGCGTAGACGGTTTGATCCATATCTCCGACCTTTCGTGGACGAAGAAAGTAAAACATCCGTCCGAATTCACCCAGATCGGCGCCGAAATCGAAGTACAGGTACTGGAAATCGACAAGGAAAACCGTCGTCTGAGCTTAGGCCACAAACAATTGGAAGAAAATCCCTGGGATGTATTCGAAACGATCTTCACGGTAGGTTCTATCCACGAAGGTACGATTATCGAAGTGCTCGATAAGGGCGCTGTTATTTCCTTGCCTTACGGTGTAGAAGGGTTCGCAACGCCGAAACACCTGGTAAAAGAAGACGGTTCGCAAGCTCAGGTGGAAGAAAAACTCCAGTTCAAGGTGATCGAATTCAACAAGGAAGCCAAACGTATCATTCTTTCTCACAGCCGTATCTTCGAAGACGAACAAAAAGGTTCGAAGAAAGACGGTGGCGAAAAGAAATCGGCTAAACGCGGCGGCAACAAGAAAGAAGAAGAATCCGGCATGGTAACCGGCCCGGTTGAAAAAACAACCCTGGGCGACATCGAAGAACTGGCTGCTTTGAAAGAAAAGCTGTCGGGTAAATAATCGATCGGATTTCTACTATCCTATATCCAAAAGGGCGTCTGTCAAATTACAGACGCCCTTTTTTGTGTTTATAGAACGATTATCGGTCACGACGATCGAGAATCCACACCCGCCAAACGCTAGGCCGGCTTAAAAAGAAACTGCTATTTTTTTTCCGGCCCCGAGGGTACGGATGCTTTTCCTTCATAGATTTCCTCTTGGATCTCTTCTCCATACGTCTCGCAATCTTCGGGTATGTCGAGAAGGCGGTTTATCGCTTGCCGTTTGTCCAGATCGGTGAAATAGGACTCAACTACTTTATAAATATCGAAACCGTCGGTAGAACCGGCCGCCATTTGCAAGGCATCGACTAACTGAGTGACGGCTTCACAAATTTCCTCCCTGTCGATCAGATGAAATTCCCGACTATGAATCAATGGCTTTTCTTTCATATTACCTCCGCTTTTAATAACTGATTTCTCTATGTAACCGCTCCCGCCAAAAGGTAGTTGCGGGATTTAGCGAATATTACCAATCGGCCGGGGGGCGCTAAAAAATTTCAAGAAAGGAAAGAGGACGCCCTGCTACCGGGCAAAAGAACCAGTGGCTCCGAGAAATAAAAAATGGGAAATAAGAAGGGGGGAAAACCGGGCAAAAGGGGGAAACGAAAAGGAACGCGCGATGGATTCGCAAAGGAGGAGGTTATTGTAAATAATTCCATTTTTAACAATTCCGCGGGCACGGAGTTTCCATTCCATGCCAGTGTAATGGAAATTTCATAGGCATGCAATTGGAAATGGACTGCAATGAAATTGGAAATACATAACGATGGATTTATACTTACTGATAATCAACAAATTACAACCAAAGAACTTCGTGTAAAAAACAGAAGGCATTTTTCCTTCCGGAGAGAGGAGAAAAATGCCTTCTGGTACCTTTTTCGGATCGGGAAACGATCGCTTATTTTTTATTCTTCAATGCCGAGCATCTGGTTTAATTCCCGCCGCTTGTCAAGGTCGGTAAAATACACTTCGACTACTTTGTAAATATCGAAACCTTTTGTCGAACCGGCTGCAAGGTTCAATGCTTCGACCATTTTCGAAGCGGCGGCGTGGATTTCTGTCGGATTAACCAGATGGATCTCATTGCTGTGAATTAATTGATTTTTTCCCATGATATTTGACTGCTAAGTTAGACATTATGAAACTGTTTACTTTGTACGACCGGCCCGCATTCCCGGGAATACGGCCGTTTTCGTGTTTTAAAGATAGGAATTATTTCTTAAATAGAAAACATATCCGCTGCTATTCCGCTATTTTTGCACGTAAAAACAGGAAATATGAAAAAGCTTGTCATTTTCGATCTCGACGGCACTTTACTTAATACCTTGGCCGATTTGGCTGCAAGTACCAATCAGGCGCTTCGTCTGCATGGTTTTCCCGAGCATGCTACAGACAAGTATAAGTTGTTTGTGGGCAACGGCATCCATAAGCTTTTCGAACGGGCGCTTCCGGAAGGAGCTAAAACAGAAGCGAACGTTCAGCGTATCCGGGAAGCGTTTCTCGCCTATTACGATGTGCATAATACGGATCTGAGCCGTCCTTATCCGGGTATACCCGAACTATTGGAGAGGTTACAGCAGAGCGGGGTAATGTTGGCGGTGGCTTCCAATAAATACCAGCGTGCTACGGCTAAGCTGATCGCTCATTATTTTCCGAACATTCGTTTCGCCGCTGTTCTGGGACAGCGGGAAGGCGTGCCTGCGAAGCCTGATCCGACGGTGGTGCACGAAATTCTGGCTTCTACGGGCGTTTCGGCCGATCAGGCCGGATATGTGGGCGACTCGGGAGTGGATATGGAGACGGCGCAGCGCAGCGGGGTCTGGGCGTGCGGGGTGACGTGGGGATTCCGCCTGCGTACGGAACTGATCGATGCCGGAGCGGATGAGGTAGCCGATACACCGGAGCAAATCGGAAATTGGGTAGAAGAAGCAACAGAAGTGAGGAAGCATTGAAACAAGAGATTATTTTTATTTACTAAAAGAAGAATGAGAGAAAATACCGGTGGGAAATTAGCGGCGTCTGTGCTGGTGTGGGGATGTTTTATTCCGGCTGCCATTCTAAATGGAGGGGTAAGGGAGTATGTATGGAATCCGCTCATAGGGCAAGCCTGGGGCTTACCATTGAGTGGAATTATGTTGAGTCTTTTCATTTTCCTGATTACCGGGTGGCTCTTACCGCGTGTAGGAAGATTTTCTCCTAAAGAAAGTTATCTGGTTGCTAGCGTATGGGTCGTACTGACAATCGTTTTCGAATTTATTTTCGGCAGTATCAATGCAGCTACATGCACAGAATTGCTGGCGGCTTATCATCCGGCAAGCGGAAATTTATGGGGGTTGGTGGTACTAACAACGGGTATTTCGCCTATTATAATATGTAAACGATTGAGGTTGGATACCTGCCGGAGGTAACCGGGCTACATTTCGTTTCGGCATCTAACTATACTTTTGAAGGTTACTTATTTTTCCTTCCATGCTTATAACTATACTTTTTGGGGAATGAATCATAAATAGCGAACGTACCGCTAAGAAAGCGAAAGGGTTTTGCTTTCCTGGCAGACGATAAGAAGGTGAAGCGAAAGTAAAAATTAAAATAAATGAGAGCCTGTAATTTGTTGCAATCAT
>DBFJSK010000522.1:0-3323 GCA_048403675.1 Tannerellaceae bacterium
TTTCAGCATAGTTGTTTGTAGTGATTAACGGACTTTCGAAAAGGAACGCTTTCCTGGCGGCCGGATGAACAAAGACCCCATAAGCCATCCGGATGCCTAAGCGAAAGCCGGATAGCCAAAAGGTCGCAGACCGCCCACGCCCCCCCCGATTACAGCCGCAAAGCCATAATTTCCCGGGCCGTCCGGCTATCGATATTATGATGTTCGCCCAACCGCCAGCCTAACCGGTCGATCGGCGCCGCCAGGGCCTCCAGGTCTTTTTCTTCAATTCCACATTCGGAAAGTCTGGTTTTAAGCCCCATCCGGCGGAAAAACGTTACCGTCAGCTCGATGGTACGCCGGGCCTTTTCCTCTTCCGTTCCTTCGGTAAGCCCGAAAACGACTTCCCCCATGCGGGCAAGCTTGGCTTGTTTTTCTTTCAACATATAGGCCATCACCCCGGGCAGCAAAATAGCCAACGTCTGGGCATGATCCAGCCCGAAACGGGCGGTAAGAGCATACCCCATCCGATGCGACGACCAATCCTGCGGCACTCCCTGTCCGATCCAGACATTCAAGGCATTCGTAGCGGCCCACATCAGGTTGGCCCGAATATCATAATCACGAGGATGATCGAGTACTTTCAGGCCTTCCTCGTAGATCACTTTCATCAATCCTTCGGAAAAAGCGTCCTGCACCTTGGCGTTTACAGGATAAGTGAGGTATTGTTCCACCACATGAATAAACGAATCGACCACGCCGTTGGCCACTTGCCGCGCAGGCAGCGAATAGGTAACTTCCGGATCGAGGATGGCAAAACGGGGAAAAACGAGCGGACTAGCGAAATTCAGTTTCTCGGCCGTCGAGAGCCGGGAGATAACCGCCCGTTCGTTCATTTCCGAGCCGGTCGCACTCAAAGTCAATACCACGCCCAAAGGCAGGGCGCTCTGAATGGGGGCGCCTTTCAACAGGATATTCCACGGATCGCCTTCAAAACGAGCGGCGGCGGCCATGAATTTCGTTGCATCGATCACCGAACCACCGCCCACGGCCAGCAGACAATCGAACCCTTCCCGCCGGATACGTTCGACGGCTTTCATGCAGGTTTCGTATTTCGGATTGGCTTCGATACCGGAAAATTCGGCGAAATCGAAGCCCTTCAATGCTTCGGTAACTTGTTGGTAGACACCGTTTCTTTTGATGCTTCCGCCGCCGTATACCATCAGCACCTTGCTACGGGCCGGGATGAGCGCGGAAAGACGGCCGATCGTTCCTTTTCCGAAAACGACCTTGACCGGATTCGCAAATTCGAAATTATTCATGGTTTTATTTGGAATTAAAGCCTCTTAGCTTGATTTCTGTAAGCATTTTTTTGGTATTGAGCGGAAAATCGCCGTTCATGATCCAGGCATAATAGCCGGGATCGTTTTTCAAGACTTCCGCTACCAAGCGTCCTTTGTATTTCCCGAAGTTAATCACCTCCTCACCTTTGTCGTTGTATACCATCCGGCCGGCAAAGTCTACATTATTATTATAACTGGAGAATTGGGACAGGTAATTGATATCGTTTTTCAAATCGGGATAGCGGTCGAGCTGGGCTTTGAGCACTTCATAGGTGGCCAGCGTATCGGCTTCGGCCGTATGCGCATTTTCCAGGCTCTTATCACAGTAGAATTTATAGGCGGCCGAGAGCGTACGTTGTTCCATTTTGTGGAATATAGTTTGTACGTCCACAAATTTGCGGCGGTTTAAGTCGATATCGACGTCGGCACGCAAAAATTCTTCCGCCAATAAGGGAATGTCGAAACGATTGGAATTGTAACCGGCCAGGTCGCAGCCTTCGATTTGTGCGGCGAGCGATTTGGCGATTTCCTTGAACGTCGGGCAGTCCTTCACGTCTTCATCGGTGATGCCGTGGATAGCAGTGGATTCGGGGGGAACCGGCATTCCCGGGTTCACACGCCAGGTTTTTGTTTCTTCTTTTCCGTTAGGATGTACTTTTACATAAGAGATTTCGATTATCCGGTCTTTTACTATATTAATGCCCGTGGTCTCCAAATCGAAGAAGACCAACGGGTTTCTCAAGTTTAATTGCATTTTTTTCTAATTAGTCATTCAACATCATGGGCATGAGCAGCATCAAGAGGTCTTCGTTTTCTTCATTTTCCGAAGGCACGATCAGCCCGGCCCGCGAAGGATCGGCCAATTCGAGAATAACTTCGTCGGAGTTGATGTTGCTTAGTATTTCTATCAGGTAAGTGGCCTTGAAACCGATGTTCAGTTCACCTCCGTCGAAATGGCAAACGATATGTTCTTCGGCCGACGTGGAGAAGTCGATGTCTTGGGCCGAAACGGTCATTTCGCCTTCTTTGAGTTGGAGTTTCACCAGACTGCTGGCGGGATTGGAGAAGACGGAGACGCGTTTCAAAGCAGTCAGAAACGAAAGACGGTCGATCGTTACTTTGTAAGGGTTCTCCTGGGGAATCACGCTGTTGTAATTAGGATAACGACCTTCAATCAGACGGCAGACCATTTCGAAATTGGTACAGGTGATGTAAGCGTTATTATCGTCGAAACGGATATGAACCGGTTCGGTTTCTTTCCCGAGGATGTTCTTTAATAGATTGGCCGGTTTCTTGGGCAGGATAAAGGAGGCTCTTTCGGGCGATTTGACAGCCAGATTGCGCAAACGCACCAGTTTATGGCCGTCGGAAGCGACGAAGGTAAGATCCTCGGGACGGATATCGAAATAGATACCGTTCATAACGGGACGCAGCTCGTCGTCGGCCGTAGCAAAGAGCGAACGGCTGATACCGCTCAGCAGCGTTTGGGCCTCCATCGAGAGCGAGATCACATTTTCGCCTAAAGGCTTTTGCTGGGGATAAGTATCCCCCTTTTGTCCGATAAAGTTGTATTTTCCGTTTTGGAAATGGATAAATATTTCCAGATTTTCATCGTTAATATCGAAGGTAAGCGGTTGTTCGGGAAGCTCCTTCAACGGATCCAACAAAATCTTGGCCGAAACGGCAAAAAGGCCGGTTCCTTCAGCGTTCATCACCTCCACCGAAGTCACCAGACGGGTTTCCGCATCCGAAGCCGTCATTGTCAGTTTATTTTCCTCCAGGCAAAAGAGGAAACTGTCGAGGATAGGCAACGAATTCTTTGACGCAATAACTTTGCTTATAGACTGTAAACGTGACAATAGCGCCGTGCTGGATACATCGAATCTCATAGCTTTCTTTTTTATTTATCTTAATTATACTTATTCTTTTCCTTGAAAAAGAGGCCTCGGCAGTAACCCGCGCCCCTACCGTTTAAACAGAGCAAAAGTAAGAAAATATTTC
>DBFJSK010000523.1:0-3289 GCA_048403675.1 Tannerellaceae bacterium
TAAAACTCCGCCAGGCGGATATAATTTTTCCGGTCGGTCGTGTCGCGAGCCAACTGGCTTTCGAGCAGTCGGACGCCCTCTTTGTAACGCCCCAACGCTTTGTAGGCGTCTAATCGCAATCCGATCGGAAGCGAATCAGCCTCGTTATCGAGCAGTTGCGCTACACGGGCGTAATCATAGAGCTGCAATGCTCCGCGGATTGCTTCTTCCTGGCTCTGTCCGGATAGGCATATAAACCAGCCGAGCAGCAAAATGACATAGGTCGTTCGTTTCATAAAAACTATTCTTTTATAATCGTTTGATAGAAAGAGTACCTGTTTTTCAGTTAACACTTTTTAGCCGCACCGGTAGCCGGCAACCGGCGTCGGGGTTGCTACAGCCATCACTCAGATGCCGCCGAAACGGGAAGCATCGACCGGTTTATCGGTTGTTTTCTTTTTCACCTGGCCGAAACCATAGCGTACGGTAAGCGAAACCAGCCGGGTGTCGGTGAGCAACCTCATGCGGCTTTGCTGGCCTTTTTCACGGATGATAGTAGTAGCCTGTCGTCCGTTTAGAAGATCTTCTCCTCGCAATGTGAACGAACATTTCCCTTTGGCGATTCGCCATACCAGACCGGCCGACAAGTCGTACATATCGCCCACATCATAAAATCCTTGTATCGAGCGCGTCCCGTAATACCCGCTTACTTCCAGGGAAAGGTTTTTCCGGCGGGATAAAAAAAATGTATTGGTGAGCATAAAACGTCCGTATAGCTTTTTCCGGTCGAACAGCAATTCGTGCAGCCGGCCTTTGTCGTGTATCAAAAAGCCGGTTACCGTCAAGCGGGAGTTCGCAAATTCGCAATACCGAACCGGAAGCACACCCATCAAGCCATAGAGGTTATGGGCCTCGAAATTAATCGTTTGGTAAGTGGCCCTCAGCTCCGTTTGACTTTGGTAATAGGTTTGCCGGATATAATCGGCTTGGTGGTTTGCAAATAAGCCCAGAATATACTTTCGTTTGATGATATAATTCAGGCGAGCGGAATATATCTTTTCCGGTTTCAACAAGGGGTTCCCCGCCACTACGCTATACGTATTCAGGTAAGAAAGGCTCGGACTGAGTTCCCAGTAGGCGGGATACTTTTTATTGCTGGAAAAATTAAGTTGCAGAATTTGAGACTTCGGGAGCTGCCAGGTCAGGGTGAGTTGCGGAAAGAAATTTACATCTTTCCATAGAACCTCTTTTTTTCCGGCAGAATCCACATCTGCCCGGCTGTATTCCACATTCAATGAGAGATCGAGCGATAAACGCGGCCCGAATTTTTTGGTCAGGCCGATATACCCTCCTATTTCATACTCTTTCTCCTGCTGCTTGAATGTCGCTTCGGGATTTTCCTTTTCATCCACGCGGGTATAGGAACTATTGGAGGTGCCGGACAACGACACGTCGGCTCCGGCATTCAACGTAAACTGACGGGCCAGGGGACGCGTATAGGAAAGATAAAGGTTTCCGCGGTTCACCTTTTGCCGCGAGAGCGCTTGTATTTTCTCTGCGGCGCTTTCCATATAGTCGTTGCGCAACGTTTGTTCGTTCTTCACTTTATAAAAAGTATAATCCGCCCCGGCATTCCAATAAGCGGAAGCCCGGTAATCGAGACGGAGATTGTGCATCCCGGAAGGAGAGTTAAGTTCGTTGTCAGTATAGGTTTGTTCTATCCCCACAAAATCCGTATTTGAAAAGCGGTGTGTTTTCTTTTTCGCCACGTTCCCCCGGTAGGTGAAAGCAAGCAAGCTTTTATTTTTAAATTCTTGGCTGAATCCCGCCTTAATTTGATGAGTAAGCGGTTTGCCGGTAGCCTTGTTAAGTTGCTTGATGATGTATTCTTGCGAATGAACGATCGGATAGGCGTCCATCTGCTCTTTCGACCACGTTTTTTTATAATCGATCGCGTAGGAGAAATCGAAGATCCGTTTATGAGCGGAATACGTAAAATTAAAAATACCCGAAGGCGAAAAATAATGGGCTTGTCTACCCGTCAGTGAAATATCTGTTTGTATAGAGGCTGCGGTTTCGGGATTTTTTTCGGTATTGATATTAATCGAAGCACCTTTCACCCCGTAGCGGGGAGGCGTACTGTACATCACTTCGATGTTTCGTATTTTTCCGGCCGAAGTGGACTGTAGAAATTGCATGAGTTGCCCGGCCGTCATCGAACTTTTCCGGCCGTTAAGGATAATCGTCGTCGAGGGCGCCCCGATGATGCTTATTTGATCGTCGGTAAGCATAAGGCCCGGTAAATCGGCCAATACCTCATAGGCCGTGTTGACGGGCTTGGCTTTAATGAGGGCGGGAATGTCGTATTGAAGGGCCTGATCGGTTACTTTGACTAAGGGGCGCTCGGCATTTACGAAAACATCGGGCAATGCAATCGTCAGGCTGTCGTTTACGAAAAGAAGGGTGTCCTTCTTCTGCGCTTGCAAAGCCGAAATTCCCAAGAGGAACAAGACGGGTATTAGTTTGTAGCTTTTCATTATATATTCTTTTTAATTTATAGTTGAAATAGAAAAAGGGAATCGTTTTCTATTTCCGGTCTGGTTCGATACGGCATTCATGGGGTTAAAAATAATCTTTCGCGGGGAAGAACTCTTTAAAACCATAAATAAAAAAGATGTCTCATTGATAATATAGGCAAAAATAAAAAAATAACTCGATAAGTGAAATAAAAAGTTGAATTATTCAGCCCGAAAAAATGTTTTTTAAAATTATGCATTGTAAAGGCGGGTTGCGGCAAATAAAAGAAGCTTCAGCGTTGCCGGTCGGAACGAGACGGAATTTCGCGCAAAGAATTTTTTTGCCTATAACTAATTGCGTATCTTTGCCGATAGCACAATTTTTTAAGAAAACCATGAAACGATACTGCCAGACCCTCGATTTGAAAGAGGATGAGAAATTAATGAACGAATATGTATATTGGCACTCCCCGGCTCATATCTGGCCGGAGATTCCGGAGGGTATCCGTGCCGTCGGCATACAGGATATGGAAATATACCGGTTCGGAAACAAGTTATTTATGATTGTGGAAACCCCCGACGATTTTGAATGGGAAGCAGCCTTCAAACGATTGGCCCGGATGGATCGGCAGGCCGAATGGGAGGCTTTTGTCGGACAGTTTCAGCAAGCTGATCCGGCGCTTCCCTCTTCCGGCAAATGGCAGTTGATGGAACGGATTTTTAAATTGCCTTGAGACTCATTACCTAGAACCCCGAACGACGTTGAAACAACAAATGAATACGAAATCTACCGA
>DBFJSK010000524.1:0-3817 GCA_048403675.1 Tannerellaceae bacterium
CGGTAAGAGGGGCGTCAGGAGGATGGGGATGGCCTGGGCTACGGCGGTGCCCGACATCAGATGCAAGACATCGCGTGCAAAAGCGGATTGTCCGATCCTGTGAAACCAGATCTTCGGGCTTGTCATGCCTTATGCGGGGTAAGAAAAGGACGGAATTATAAACTCCAGTATTTCAAACGGTGTATCTTATCGCGGTATAGGCCTTTTATGTCCACCACGATCGAATTGTCGTAGGTGAGCGACTGGAAATAGGCTTCGTCGAGATCCCGGTATTGGTCGTGTGAAACGGCTACCACCACGGCGTCGTAGGTATTGCGTGGTAGTTCGGTGAGTTTGAATCCATACATTTTTTTCACTTCTTCAGGGTCGGCCAGAGGATCCATAATATCTACGTCGCACCCGAAATCTTTCAGTTCATTCACAATATCGGCTACTTTCGAGTTGCGTATATCGGCTACGTTTTCCTTGAAGGTCATGCCCATCACCAAAATGCGGGCTCCCAAGATTCCTTTACCCAGGCCGATCAGTTTTTTGACCAGTTTTTTGGCGATATACCCTCCCATCGTGTCGTTGATGAAACGGCCCGCACTGATAATTTGACTATGGTATTTCAGTTCGTTTGCCTTATAGACCAGGTAATAGGGATCCACGCCGATGCAATGGCCGCCCACCAGGCCGGGATAGAATTTCAGAAAGTTCCATTTCGTGCCGGCGGCTTCCAGCACATCATAGGTATTGATGCCGATGCGGCTGAAAATAATCGATAGTTCGTTCATCAACGCAATGTTGACGTCGCGTTGGGTATTCTCGATAATCTTGGCGGCTTCGGCAACCTTGATATTGGGGGCGCGGTGTACGCCGGGTTTCACGACCAGTTCATATACTTTGGCAATCGTATCGAGCGCTTCCGCATCACATCCGGAAACGATCTTGATTGTATTGGGTAGGGTGTGTACCTTTTCGCCCGGATTGATGCGTTCGGGCGAATAGCCGATCTTGAAATCCGTGCCGGCTTTTAAGCCGGAGATTTCTTCCAGAATCGGCAGGCAGTCTTCTTCCGTGCAGCCGGGATAAACCGTCGACTCGTACACTACATAATCGCCTTTTTTTAAGGCTTGGGCCACGTTGCGGGTAGCACTGAGCAGCGGAGTAAGGTCGGGCTGGTTGTGTTCGTCGATGGGGGTGGGCACGGCCACTACGAAAAAGGAGGCTTTCCGTAATTCGTCGATCGAAGAGGTAAATGTAATATCGGCTTGTTCGAAAGCCGTACCATCGAGTTCCTTACAAGGATCGATTCCCCGGCGCATCTGTGCCAGCCGGCTTTCGTTTATGTCGTAGCCCACCACCGACAATTTCCGGGCGAATTCCAATGCCAGCGGCAATCCCACATACCCCAGACCGACAAGGGCCAGACGGGCTTCTTTACTAACTAATTGGTTATACATCATATTTATATACGTATTATTCAGACTTTCTTCTTTTGTTTTTATCCTTCCGGCAGTGGCGGTAGGGATAAGTAAATTATGTTGACCTGCGATGTGCCTCAACAACCGGCAAAGAAACGGCGCACGGCCTCTATCACCCGATCCTGAATGGCTGTGGTCAGTTCGGTATGCATCGGCAGCGAGAGAACAGATGCGGCCAATTCGGAAGCCGTATCCAAGCTACCGGCGGCAACGGCAACGGCTTGAAAGGCTTCTTGTTTTTGCAGGGGCAGCGGGTAATAAATCATCGAGGGTATTCCGTTTTCCGCCAGATAGGCTTTCAGGGCATCTCGTTTACCTTCCTTCACTTTTAGGGTATACTGGTGATAGACGTGGGTGCTATAAGTTCGTTCCCGGGGTAAGACAAGGCCATTCACTCCTTTCAGCCCTTCATTATAATAAGCAGCCGCCACGCGGCGTGCTTCGCAATAGCTATCGAGATAAGGAAGTTTCACATCCAGCAGGGCCGCCTGCAGGGTGTCCAACCGCGAGTTGCATCCGATCACCTGATGATAATATTTCACCTTCTGGCCGTGGTTAGCAATCATCCGGATGCGTTCGGCCAATACGTCGTCATCCGTCAGGAGCGCTCCCCCGTCGCCATAGCATCCCAGGTTTTTGGAAGGAAAAAAGGAAGTGCAGCCGATATGTCCCAGTGTACCTGTATGACAGCGGGTGCCGTCGGGGAAAGTATAGATAGAGCCCAACGCCTGGGCATTATCTTCCACCACATATAGCCCATGGCACGCGGCAAACTCCAAGATAGGCGCCATATCGCAAGCCTGGCCGAATAAATGAACCGGCACGATCGCTTTGCTACGCGGTGTAAGCGCTTTCTCCAACCGGTCGGCCGACAGGTTAAAGGTATCGTAATCCACATCGACCATTACCGGAACCAGGCCCAGCAGACTGACTACTTCGGCAGTAGCCACATAGGTAAAGGCAGGCAGAATCACCTCGTCGCCCGGTTGTAGCCCGAGGGCCATCAATGCAATTTGCAGGGCGTCGGTGCCGTTGCCGCAGGTAATGGCGTGTTTGCATCCCACATAAGCGGCCAGATGGGTGGCAAACGTTTTTACCTGAGGGCCGTTGATAAAAGCAGTCGTGTCGATCACCTGGCGGATGGCCGCATCGATGGGCTCTTTTATTTTCAAATATTGGCCGTATAAATCGACCATTTGTATTTTTTCCATTTTCTAAAAAATTAGCATCTGTTTTTTATCTATTTTTTTGCGGCAAGTGCGCGAATTAGTGGCCACCGGGCTAAAGAACAGAGGATTTTCCGCGGCCTTTTTTATTCGCCGGCCTCTCCTGCCATCTCATCTCTCATTCCTCTCACGGTTTTAAAAAAAATACACCTGCAACCTCAAAGGCCGGTGTGCCTAAAGTGAGCGAGGGAAGAGGAATAGCAATGTTCGCCGATTTATTTTTTTGTTCCGATTATCCGGTTGATGCCAAGGTTCAGCAGTATCCACAAGAAAATATCAATCAGCAAGAGTATAGTTATATTTAATTTCGGAACAAGCAAGATGTTCAAACCACTGAACATACATGCAATCAATAAAATAGACAACATGGCGCTATGGGCCGAGAACCCCATGGCTAAAAATTTATGATGAATATGATTGCGGTCGGGCGAGAATAGTCCTCTTTTTTTGCGAAACCTGAGCAGGACGACACGGATAACGTCGAACATGGGTACCAGCAAAGTGGCGAAAGCTATTACGATGGCTCCGTCGACAAAGGGAGGCCGCCCGGGGTAGCAGACGGAATAGCGGATCGACAAGAAGGAGAGAATATATCCGAGGGTGAGACTTCCGGTGTCGCCCATGAATATTTTTTTACAGTGTTCGGCTTTGCCAAATACATTATAATAAAAGAAGGGTAGCAATACGCCGAGGGTGGCAAAGGCAAGCATAGCGTACATCCAAAGTTGATCGTGCAGGAAAAGCGTGCCTAGTACCAAAAGTGAAACGCTGCTAAGGCCAGAAGCCAAACCGTCGATTCCGTCGATCAGGTTGATGGCGTTGGTAATGAAAACTACCGTCAGCAGGGTGAGGGGAATACCCACAAGGGGGGGTAGCTCATAGAGGCCGAATAAGCCGGAGAGGTTGTTAATCCATAAACCGGAAAGGGGAAAGAAGCAGGCAGCGATGAGTTGTACCAGAAATTTTGTTCGGTAGCGGAGCCCCACCAAGTCGTCCTTAATCCCGGAAAGGTATAGAAGGGTAAGCCCGCAAATGCCAAAGCAGAATTCGGGTATGAGAGGATCGGGAAAAGTAGGAGCCGCGACATCGTAAAACATATACTTTATCCCTATAGTAAAGGTAAGC
>DBFJSK010000525.1:0-1958 GCA_048403675.1 Tannerellaceae bacterium
TACGACCGAGAGGCAAAATCCCTGTTCAGCTATACCGTATACAATGCGGATTTTTCCACCCGGGAAGCCGTCTCCTTCCATTCACGGCCGGTTAATCGCGAAATTGCGGTCTGCGAGGCTTTGTATGCACCCGATCTGGTGGAAGCCTACGAGAAAGGCCAATTGAAAGGCCCGTTGAAAGAAATAACCGCTGACCTGAACGAAGAATCCAATCCGGTTATTATGCTGGTAAAGCCTAAGAAATAAGCCGAGGCATCTTTGAAGAAAAGAGCGTCCGGGAAGAAACGCCTGTCGTGGCGAACGGTTCACAGCGTGGCTTTTCACGAGGGTACCGAAAAGGAAAGGGATAAAATCCCTGGTTCAATCCGATCGGCTGGATTCGCTTTTTGTCGTTAA
Organism: Tannerellaceae bacterium; assembly: GCA_048403675.1. Lineage (GTDB taxonomy): Bacteria > Bacteroidota > Bacteroidia > Bacteroidales > Tannerellaceae > Parabacteroides. The sequence goes on from DBFJSK010000525.1 coordinate 397, forward strand.
AAATAGATAGAGGTAAAATGAAAAAAAATACAAGAAGATACCGACTGCCGACAGCAAAAGTGAGCTATCTTTAACAGGTTGACTTTCAAAAGATTATAAGGGTGAAAAAATACACCCTTATCCAATCTCAATTCCATGCCGGTGAAATTCGAAACGGATGCTTATGTAATTCGGATTTCATCGGCATCCGACCGGAATTTCCTTTCCATGCGTTTTTTTTATCGTTCAAAAAATACAATAACACCCTTCCCCCGGAACTACGATGCCGTCCGGGCGGGGAGGGTGGCAGCTCGGCAGTTCTCAGTTGCTACCGGCTTTCGTAGGATAAGGAAAGCGCGTCAGGCCGTCGTACATAAAACGATACGTCGGCACATCTACCCCGGTTTCTTCGGCCATGCGGATCACCGAAGCGGTCAGCGAATCAAGCTCTGTCTGTTTCCCGGCCAGGAAATCGCTGTGCATCGACGTGGTGAATCCCGCCGGCATTATCTTTTGGGCCTCGATGGAAGCATACACTATATCATCGGGCAAAACAAGGCCTTTCGCTTCCGCTACACTTTTCAATTCATTGCCCAAAGCTACGAACATATCGAGATGATGCTCGATCACCAAATCGATCGACTGGTTGAAAAACGAAGTAATCGTAGCCGCGGTGGAAATCATAAAAAACTTTTTCCAGATCCGGGTTTCTATATCCGTGGGATTAAAGGCATTCAGCCGCGCGTACGTAAGCAATTTCAGTAATTTATTCTGCCGTTCCTTATCACCGCCCGGGCCGCTGCCGAAAAAGAGCCGTTCCTTGGCCGACACCTTCTCCACAAATCCCGGCTGTTTCAATCGGGCGCCGATATAAGTACACCCCTTCCATACCTCTTGCCCGGGGCGTTGCTTTTGAATCCGTTCGGCTATATCCAATCCGTTCTGCAAGGGAATAATCACCGTTTCCGGGCCGATCATCGGGTCCAGCTCCGCCAAATTCGTCTCCAGATCGTAGCTTTTCGTACAACAAAAGATATAATCAACCGGGCCTACTTCTTCCGGCCGGTCGGTGGCGAGCGCCGGGACAGCCCGCAACGTACGAATCCCCGTTTTTACCCTGAGGCCGTTTTCCCGGATAGCCTCCAAATTGGCGCCCCGGGCGATAAAAAACAAATCAGCCTTTTCCGTCCCCTGGTAACGGGCGGCCAACAGGCCGCCGTAATAGCCGCCTACTCCCCCCAGGCCAGAGAATGCGATTCTAAGTTTCCCCATAGTGTAATCTACTCTTCTTTTTCAAATTATTTTTTCCCGGGCGATCCGGATAGCGCAAACCGCAAGCCTTAACGAGCTTGCCCGTGGTATGCCGAAGCGCTGCGCCCACTCCCTTCGCTTTAGGAAAAGCAAAGATGTAAAATAAAACGCTCGTGTGCTAGATGCGTTTCAATTCTTTCAGAAATTCAGGCAAACTTTGTTCGAAATTCACCCCGAAACGATAATCCGTTTCCGCTTTGTACGTCTTGAAAATACTGGCCGCCGTGAATCGAACGGCTATGCCCGCCGCCTCTTCCAGATTAAAATCATTT
>DBFJSK010000526.1:0-7075 GCA_048403675.1 Tannerellaceae bacterium
GTATTTGATTGAAAATTAGCTTACTGGATGGTTTGGCATATAATTTGAACTGAAAATATAAAAGGAAAACTATAAAAAATACGAACATGATTAAGATCGAAGGTTTAAGTAAATTTTTCCGGACGGAAGAAGTGGAGACAATCGCTTTGAATAAAGTTTCTTTGGAAGTGAAAGACGGCGAATTCGCTGCCATTATGGGGCCTTCGGGTTGCGGAAAGTCTACTTTGTTAAATATTTTGGGATTGCTGGATAATCCTTCGGAAGGTAATTATTATCTGGCGGACCAGGAAGTAGGACATCTGAAGGAGAAAGAACGTACCCAAGTGAGGAAGGGCAATATTGGTTTTGTATTCCAAAGTTTCAACCTGATCGACGAGTTGAATGTGTATGAAAATGTCGAGTTGCCCCTTACTTATCTCAATATTAAAGCTGCCGAGCGCAAGCAGATGGTGAATGAGATTTTGAAGCGGATGAATATCAGCCACCGGGCAACCCATTTCCCTCAGCAGCTTTCCGGTGGTCAGCAACAACGCGTGGCGATTGCCCGGGCAGTGGTTTCGAATCCGAAAATTATCCTCGCCGATGAGCCGACGGGTAACTTGGACAGTAAGAACGGGGCGGAAGTCATGCAGCTTTTAACCGAATTGAATAAAGAGGGTACGACGATCGTGATGGTTACTCACTCTAAACATGATGCCGGGTTTGCGCATCGGGTGATTAATCTTTTCGACGGAAGCGTGGTTTCTTCGGTGACTGAATTTATTTAAGCAAGGTTGCCAGGGAAAAGGGGAGAGGTTGTCGATGAGTATCGACCTCGGAGCGTTCAACCGACAAGTTGCGCAGGCTCTGCCAGATTTTGCCGAATATAAGTAAATGCAAGTGAGAAAATATAATAGTATACTTTAGATATGAAGACGATTCTGCGGAATTTTTTGCATACATTCAGCCGGTTTAAAATGGCTATGCTTCTTAATATTGTGGGCCTGGCAGTTGCTTTCGCCGCTTTTACGGTGATTTTGATTCAGGTAAATTATGAACGTAATTTCGATACGTGTCATTCCACGGCAGGGCGTGTGTTTCGTCTGGATCTGACGAATTCGGCTAGTTTCTCTACCATTCTTCCCCGGGCTTTTATTGAAGCTTTTATTCCTTCTTCCCCTCATATCGTGGCGGGGTCGCTGATTAATCCTTATATCGGCGAAGTCTATTTTACGGTGAATGAAGGGGGCGAGAAAAAGGGCTTCAGAGAGGTGGTGCAAACCTGCCATCCGGCTTTGACGCGGGTATTCGATTTTCCGATTATCGCAGGGGACATCGATTGTTTGGAAGCGCCCGAAAAGGCTGTGATTCCGGAAAGTCTGGCCCGCAAATTGTACGGAAAAGAGCCGGCGGTGGGGAAGTCTTTGCATGCGGAAGAAGCGTTCTGGTCGAAAGGAAATAACGAAAAGGTCGAATTGACTGTGGGAGCGGTTTATCGCGATTTTCCCGAAAATACGCAGCTCCGGAATGTTATTTATACAGCGATGGATCCAGCTTTTGCCCTTACCAATTTCAGGGCGAGCAATTATATGTGTTACGTGCTGCTCGATGAGGCTTCGAATGCGGCGGATGTAATTGATAATTTCAACAGTCATTTCGATTTTGAGAAGATCGGTCGGCCCACCGAGAAGATCAAGCTTACCCCTCTGACCAGTATTTATTATCTCAACGAAAGCCAGGACGGCATGTTATTCAGAAGTGGCAACCGGGAAGTATCCTTTCTTTTATTCGGGATCGCATTGCTTATCATTATTGTGGCGGCGATTAATTATACCAATTTCAGTACGGCCTTAATGCCGCTCCGTATCAAAAGTATCAATACCCGGAAGGTGTTGGGAAGCTCGGATACGGTACTGAGGCAATCCTTACTTACTGAGGCGATTGTAATTAGTTTTGTTGCTTGGTTGTTGAGCCTCTTTATAGTTTGGATCTTACAGGTTACCTCTGTACTTCCTTTTGTGGAAGCCGACTTGGGATTGGCTTCGAACTTTCCTCTGGTTTTGATTTCGGGCTTCGTGGCTTTAGTAACCGGACTGGTGGCCGGTGTCTATCCGGCTTGGTATACCACTTCTGTGCCGCCAGCCGTGGTGTTGAAAGGAAGTTACGGGCTTTCTCCTTCCGGTAGAAAATTACGTACCTTGTTGATCTGTATTCAATTTGTCGTTTCTATCCTTTTGATTGTTTCGTCCGGATTTATTCATCTGCAAAATGATTATATGCGTCGTTTTTCGTTGGGGTTCGATAAAGATCAGATTGCCATTGTCGAACTGAACGGGGATATGTATAAAAATCATCATGAGACGTTGACGAACCGGCTGAAAACTTTTTCCGGCATCGAGGATGTGGCTTTTGCGGCTGAGAAGGTGGCTTCCAAAGATGGCTATAATACGAACACCGGGAATTATAATGGAAAAGATTTCCAATACTTTATGATTATGAGTTCCTATAATTTTCTGCGGGTAATGGGTATTCCGGTAGAAGAAGGACGGGATTTTTTACCTTCCGACGAGGCTTCCGATAAGTTTGCATTTATCTTTAACCGTTCGGCTAAAGAAAAGATGCAGATGCGGGCCGGCGATGTGTTCGGGAAAGGTTTCCAAGGACATCTGGTAGGGTTTACCGGAGAGGTGAAATTTACTTCTTTGCGCAACGGGGAGAATAATATTGGGTTTGTGGTGGGAAATTTTGATCATCCATTCCCTTATGCCTATATACGCCTGAAAGCGGGTACGGATGTACATGCGGCTGTCGGACATATCCGTCGTACGATGACGGAGCTCGATCCTTCGTATCCTTTCGATGTCGAATTTTACGATACGATATTCAACCAGTTGTATCAAAAAGAGGAGGACTTGCGAAGCTCTGTCTTGGCATTCAGTGTGTTGGCTATTCTTATTTCGTTGGTAGGCGTTTTCGGCTTAGTGGTGTTCGATACGCAATACCGGCGCAAAGAGATCAGTATCCGGAAGGTGAACGGAGCTACTTCCGGCGAGATTCTTCGGATGTTCAATAAAGCTTATTTGAAAATCGTCGTCATTTGCTTTGTGATCGCTGCGCCGTTGGCCTGGGTGGGGGTATCGAAATGGCTGGAAAAATTTGCTTACAAAACTCCGATGGAGATTTGGGTATTCTTGTTTGCCTTTTTGTTGGTGACGATCGTTACGCTACTTACGGTTTCTTTCCAATGTTGGAAAGGAGCGAATGCCAATCCGTTGAATAGCTTGAAATCAGAATAAGGCGTCTGTGCGAGCCGGGCAATTAATTCATTTCATTGTCCGGCTGCGGCAGTGTCCCTTTGTTTACAATAGTCGAAACGGTTGCGTCTCCGGTGACATTGACTGCGGTGCGGAGCATATCCAGCGGGCGGTCTATTCCTAAAATTAAAGCCAATCCTTCAGCGGGTATGCCGACCGAGGTGAGTACCATCGTCAGAATTACATAGCTGCCGCCGGGTATGCCGGGCGTCCCGATGGATGAAAGTACGGTCATGGCCACGATGGTGACGAGTTCCGACAGGCTGAGATCGATCCCGAGTACCTGGGCGATAAAAAGGATGGCGATCGATTGATAGCAGGAGGTACCGTCCATATTGATCGTGACGCCAACCGGCAATACGAAAGAACTTACTTCTTTGGATACGCCCAACTTGTTTTCTACCGTTTCCATGGTGAGGGGCAGGGTAGCCGCACTGCTGCTGGTGGTGAAGGCGAAGAGTTGTACGGGATAGAGCGCCCGTATGAAATCTTTTAAATGAAGATGGGTAAATGTATGTACCAGCAGGGGGTAGAACACGATAAGTAAAATAAACATGGCTCCTACCACGGTGAGGGCGTAAACGGCCAGTGCGCTGAAGATGCTGGCGTCGCCATTGAAATCGGTTACCAATCCGGCCATGAGGGCGGTGACTCCCCAGGGAGCGAAAAGAATAATATAATCGACCATTTTCAGGATCACGTCGTTCAGCCCTTCGAAGAGGGTGATGACGGGACGTGTTTTTTCGGGTGGTAAACTTAGGATGGCGATCCCGAAAAAGATTGCGAAGAAGATTACCTGGAGCATTTTCGAATTATCCGAAGTTGCGCTTACAATATTATTCGGCACGATATCATTGAGAAAGGCTAGGGGGCCTTGGCTTTGGGTTTGTTCGGCAATCACTCGTTTTTCTTCTGCCAACGTATGGTAGCTTTCTTGCAAATGGGCTACCTGTTCCTGATTGACAAGTTTTCCGGGTTTCACGATCAGTCCCAGCGTCAGCCCGAGCAAGACGGCTACCACAGTGGTACATAAATAGATGCCGATGGTTTTACCACCGATACGCGAAAATTTGCTGATGTCTTTCAACCCGGTTACTCCTTTTACAAGCGAGATGAATACGAGAGGAATAGCGATCAATTGAAGCAGGCGGATGAATAATTGGCCCCAAGGCCGTATCCAATGTTGGATAAATTGTGTACCATCGAACTGTTCGGTATCGAACTGTAGTGCCAGAATACCGAGTAATATCCCGGCAAGCATTCCAAGCAAAATTTGGATATAGAGCGGGAACTTAGGCCCTTTTCTGCGAATTTTCATAAATTATTTATTCATTTTTCTTTGCTACAAAGATAATGTAATCCGCGGGGGGAGGAACAAGAGTGCTTGATTTTATGCCCAAGTGCCGCTAATCTTCGCTTATTCGAAACAAAGAGGAAGGTTGGCCAGTCGAAGACAAAAGCTTGCCGGCTTTTGGAGCGGTTAATCGGCAAGAGTTTCCTGCCTCTTTTAAGGGATGAACCCTGAGGCTTATGTCTTTTTAAGCCTTCGGTTTACGTCCTGTATTCACTGAAAGTGGCCCCTTTCGGCCTCATTCCGTAGCTTGCATCGTACACGTAACTTTCGGATTTATTCCTGTTTTTTTCCTTTCCGCTAGCACCGTGGAAGCTGAGTTCCACGATCGCACTTCTTTCTTCCGCTATTCATTGGCTTATCTGCTTTTCCCCTGTTCCCTTTCCGTTTAGTTTATAGCTTTTTTGAGTCGGTCGAATCCGAAGACATGGCTTCGCGGGTCATCTATTCCCAAGAGAGCGTTGCGTATGATTTGTGCCCCGATCATGCTGAAAGTAATCCCATTGCCTCCGTAACCCAAATCGAAAAATATGCGTTTTTGTCCGGGCCAAGTTCCAATAAAGGGTAATCCGTCTGTGGTTGTGCTGAATGTACCGCACCAAGCCATTTCCATCTCGCAGGGAATGGAAGGCAATAAACGGTGGAATTTTTCTTTTAATATCTTTATTTTTTGCCGCAGTAGTTCATCCCTCGATTCCGGATCGTTGAAATCTTCGTCTTCGCCCCCCACGATAATGCGATTTCCACTTGTTCGTACATAAATATAGGGTTCGTGCGTTTCCCAGATAAGGCTTCGTCCGGGCCATAATTTTTCTTCGTCAACGGGATGTGAGATAAATGCATAGGTTGAAGTCAGTACCATTACTTTTTCAGGCAGGAAGCTGCCCGCTTCGAAGCCGGCGGCAATAATTACATTTTTGCAATGTATGACATGTCCGTTTTCGGTGACTATCATACACTCGTCGGCTGTTTCCCTGCAATCTTTTACTTCCGTGTGGGTAACTATTTTTAAACCGTCTTTTCCCATATGGTACATCAACAATTTGGTCGCAGCCTTATAGGCATCAATCTGAGCCGATTGCCGGTTGAAGAGGGCGCCGTGCCGTGTTTGCAGGTTATATTGTTCCTGCAATTCTTCTTTACTGAGTAGCTCGACCGGCAGTTCATAATGCTTGCGTATTTCATATTCGCGTGCAATAAGTTGCCTGCCTTCGTCGTCGCTGGCATAAAAAATGCTGGGTACGCGTTGGAAATCAGCTTCTATGGCTGTCTCTTGCAGAACATGTTCGATATCCGAAATCGATTGCAGGCAAGATCGGTAGGCAATTACGGCATTCTCTTCGCCCACTATTTCCGCCATGTCGCACAGGGGTACATCAATCTCATATTGGAGTAGGGCCGTGCTGGCGGCGGAACTGCCTGTGGCGATACTGCGTTTATCTATGACACAACATTTTAATCCGGCCCGGCAAACTTCATGAGCCATCAAAGCCCCGGTTATGCCGGAACCGATAATAACAATATCCGTGGTCAAATCTTCTTTTAACGGATTGTAATAATCAAACAGCGGATTTTTGATTATCCAATAGGGTAATCCGGAATGTAGCTCCATTGCAAGATGAATTTTGTAAATTAATATGCTATGAAACAATCGGGGTAAAGTGAATAGCGGGCCTATTATTTGTTTTTTAAGGTTTTTATTAAACAATAAAGTTTTGTTTTCTTGCAGGTCGGGGAAAAAGGTGTGAAAGGGTCTTAGCTGATTCCTTAGAATAAGATAGCCCGCGCCGTAACTCACTCGTATTTCAGGTGCATCATTATCATGGTGCTATCCACAGTTCCTCGTTTTGGAATCGTTGTGTTTGTTCGGGTTCCGGAAAGATCTCCAAATCAATTGGCTCCTGGGTTCATTTGAAGGTCCTACAGCACGAAACTAGAGAGGGAAGTTGCCGAAAAGGTGAACCGTGCCGGATTCGAACCGGCGACCTCTGCCCTGTCAAGGCAGCGCTCTAAACCTGCTGAGCTAACGGTTCGGCTTGGCAAATATAAGAAATTCCAGGTATAAACCACAATTTAATTATTAATTACAGGTTATGGATAAAGGGTTGCCGTCTGAAATAGATGGGTACTGGTGGAAGTGGAACCCTATATGACCTTGATAATTGCAAGGGGGAAGGAAACGAATCATAACGTTGGATATTTCATAACGATCGTTTTGGGTATCATCGATGGTATCCAACGGGTACGAATTTGCGAATTTCAAGGGGAAAGAAGGATTAATGGTATGCTATTTAACCTGTATGGAAAACTTTCTAAAAGCTGGTTTATTTCGATCAAGGAGTTGATTTATAACAAAATAGGTCGATAAATCTCTCGACCTATTCGTGACCCGGGAGGGTCTTTAACCCATCCGGTTCACAGTCCTAAATAT
>DBFJSK010000527.1:0-5975 GCA_048403675.1 Tannerellaceae bacterium
ATTTTCCCTCTCATTTTCTTTTCCCGGTCGGCTAAAAACTCCCTTCGGATCAGAAAAAAAGACAGGCCGGACTTTTCACAAACAATTTTTTTCGGATCTTTGTTTCAATAAACAAGAAGATAGGGCTGTCCCCCCGGCAACCAAGCCTGGCTTGTCGCTGCCCGGAGGTTTGCCCGCTCTTTATTTGTTATAAAATAAAAAGACATTTGTTATCGCCGGTCGCCGCATACAAAGCGGCCGACCTCCCCCCGGAAATATGAAAAAATACTGGCAGATACTCCGTCCTTACAAAGCAAGTCTGTTCGTCAGCCCCTTTTTGGTGTTGATAACCGTGGTATGTGAAACGATCCAACCCACTCTGATGGCCGACATCATCGACAACGGCGTGATGACGCGCGATCTGACCGTCATCACCCGCGTAGGTACCTCTATGATCCTCGTCTCCATCGCCGGTTTGGTGTTCAGCATCGTCAACGTATGGGTTTCTTCGCGCACGTCCATCGGATTCGGCACCGATCTGAGGACGGATCTTTTCCGTCAGATCCAGGCGCTCTCCTTTTTCGATATCGACAGCTTCGGCTCGGCCTCGCTCATTACGCGGCTGACCAGCGATATTTCCCGTATCCAGCAAATCGTGCTCATGTCGATGCGCATGCTGCTTCGTTCGCCGTTGATGTTGCTGATGGCTCTCTTTTTCGTCATACAGATCAATAAACAACTGGCGCTGGTGCTGGCCGGCGCTATCCCGGCGCTGAGCATCAGCCTTTATTTTATTTTCCGCAAAGGTTTTCCCTACTTCATCAAAGTACAGCAGAAAGTAGACAACCTGAATGAGGTGGTACGCGAAAACCTGATTAATATCCGCGTCGTCAAATCGTTTGTGCGCGAGAATTTCGAAACCCGCAAATTCGAAGAAAAAAGCGAAGACCTGCGCGATACCGTTATCAAAGCCTCGGACATCATCGTCTCCATTTTTCCGGTGATGCAGTTGATTATGAACCTGTCTATTCTGGCCATCCTCTGGGCCGGGGGCGTGAAGGTCATGTCGGGCGAACTGAAAGTGGGTGAGTTGATTTCCTTCGTCAACTACCTGGCCCAGATCTTGATGTCGCTGATGATGCTGTCGATGATTATCATGTCGCTGGCCCGCGCTTCGGCCTCGTCTAAACGCATCCTGGAGGTGTTCGCCACCACACCCTCGCTGGTCAATACGCCCGAAGGACTTCTCGACCGGCATACGATCGAGCGGGGAGAAATCCGCTTCAGTCACGTCAATTTCCGGTACGCCGGCAGCGAGAACGATGTATTGCACGACATCAATTTCCATATCCTTCCCCACGAAACGGTAGCTGTGGTGGGCGCTACCGGATCGGCTAAAAGCTCGCTCGTGCAACTCATTCCCCGGCTGTACGACGTCAGCAGCGGTTTGCTTGAGCTTGACGGCGTGCCGGTAAAAGAGTATAATTTGGAGGAATTGCATGATAAGATCGGCGTGGTGTTGCAGAAAAACGAGCTTTTCACGGGCACGATCCTCGACAATCTGAAATGGGGAAATCCCCACGCTTCCGACCGGGAAGTGGCTGAAGCTGTCCGGATAGCCGAAGCGGCCGAGTTCATCGAACGCTTCGCCGACGGCTACCAGACCTGGCTGGGCCGTGGGGGCATTAATTTATCGGGAGGTCAGAAACAACGTCTCTGCATCGCCCGCGCTCTTTTGCGCAAGCCTAAAATATTGATCCTCGACGACAGTACGAGCGCTGTCGATTCGGATACGGAACTCAAGATACGGAACAACCTGAAAAACTTCCTTTCAGAGACCACCGTGTTGATTATTACGCAACGAATCAGCACCATGCAATCGGCCGACCGGGTGATCGTACTCGAAGACGGGGAAGTGAACGCGGTCGGTACGCCGTTAGAACTGATGGAAACTTCGGCCGTGTACCGGGAAATTTATAACTCGCAACAACTCATCGACTGATATGGCACACGGAGATCGTTACAAACCGAATGGCAAGCCCAAGGAGGGTCGGAAAACTTTCCGGCGGCTGGTGTCGTATGTCGCTGCCGACCGGCGTATGTTGATCGTCATCGGCTTTTTGATTTTGGTCAGTATCGCGTCGAACCTGGCGGGTTCGTATTTGTTGCGTCCTATCATCAACAACTATATCCTGCCGGGCGATTTCCGGGGCTTGATCCGGATGTTGGGGTGGCTGGCCTTTATCTATCTTTCAGGGGTAATCGCCGTGTATATTCAATATCGCCTGTTAAACAAGATCGGACAGCGTACCGTGGCGCGGATGCGGTCGGAGCTGTTCCGGAAAATGGAACATTTGCCGGTGCCTTATTTCGACACGCATCCGCACGGCGATCTGATGAGCCGGTATACCAACGATATAGACCGCATCAGCGATGCGTTGACGGATAGCTTGTCGGATATGCTTTCGAGCGCGCTGACGGTGGCGGGTATCTTCTGCTTGATGCTGTTTATCAGCCCGATCCTGACGCTGGCTACCTTGATTACGGTGCCGTTGATGTTTTTCAGCGCCCGGAAAATCGTAAGTAAAAGCCGGACGTATTTCCAGGCGCAGCAGGCCTCGCTCGGCACGCTCAACGGGTATATCGAGGAGATGATAAGCGGCCAGAAAGTGGTGAAAGTATTCGGGTACGAAAAGAAAGTGCAGGCCGATTTCGATGCGCTGAACGACGATCTGAAAAGCCAGTCCTTACAGGCTCAGTTTTATTCGGGGTTGATGATGCCGGTCATGCAAAACCTGAGTACGCTCAATTACGTGATTATTACGATTGTGGGCGCTTTATTGGCGATTTTCCGCGGGTTCGACGTGGGCGGCTTGGCCGCTTTCCTGCAATACTCGCGCCAATTCGGCCGGCCGATCAACGAACTGGCGAGCTTGTATAATAACATCCAGGCGGCCATTGCCGGCGCCGAACGGATTTTCGAAGTGATCGACGAGTCGCCCGAATCGCCGGATAGTCCGGATGCCTTATCGCTCGCCGGGGTGAAAGGCGACGTGTGCATGGAAGAGGTTTTTTTCGGGTATAAGCCGGAAAAATTGATCCTGAAAGGCATTTCTTTCCGGGCGCCGGCCGGTTGTAAGATTGCGCTGGTGGGCGCCACGGGGGCGGGCAAAACCACGATCTTGAATCTGCTTCCGCGGTTTTTCGATATAGGGTCGGGCGACATCCGCATCGACGGGCATTCTATCGACCAGCTTACGCGCTCCAGTTTGCGCCGTTCGATGGCGATCGTGCTGCAAGACACACACCTTTTTACGGGTACGGTACGCGAGAATATCCGGTTCGGGCGACTGGACGCCACCGATGCCGAGGTGGAAGCGGCGGCCCGACTGACGGCAGCGCATGCGTTTATCCGCCATTTACCGCACGGCTACGATACGTGGTTGGAAAACGACGGGGCGAACCTGAGCCAGGGGCAGCGGCAACTGCTGAATATCGCCCGCGCCGCAGTGGCCGATCCGGCCATTCTTTTGCTCGACGAGGCGACGAGCAATATCGATACGCGGAGCGAAATCCTGATTCAACGGGGGCTTGACCAGTTGATGAAAAACCGCACGAGCTTGATTATCGCTCATCGTCTTTCTACGGTACGGAATGCGGATATGATTTTGGTGCTCGAGCACGGGCGGATTATCGAACGGGGAAATCATCAGGAGCTTCTGGCCGAACGGGGAAAGTATTACCGGCTTTACTCAGAACAGTTCGGATAAAAAAACAAACCGGATAAGAAAAAATGTAAAACGGTTGGTTGTTTTATCAAAATTTGCTACCTTAGAAACGTTTAGAAGCGCTAAAGTTACAGTTGTAAGGTAGAATCGATAACACATCAGAACTATGGATAAACAAAAAATAGGTGAACTTGCCGGCGAGGTTTGGCGAATACTCGATAAACGAACGGATCTGTCGATCCAGGAATTGGCGCGCATGCTGTCTGAAAATGTGATTGATGTGGCGATGGCCGTAGGATGGCTGGCGCGGGAAGACAAGCTTTTTTTCCGTACCAAGGAAAATATTACATTTGTTAGCCTTCATAATATTTTCGACCGGTAGGCGAGGGGGATTTTTTTCCTCTGCGTCAAATCCGCATTACTTCTATATCCGGTATTCGTTCGACAATTGTATTCTATACGTTTGACAATTGTCGAATGCAATACCAACAGTTGTGAAATGCAAAGAACACAATTGTCGAATGGAAACTGCGTCGCCGTTTTTTCCCTTTTTTATTCCGGTGAATTTCCCTTTTCCTGCGCAAAATTCTCCTGAAAAAACAGGGAAAGGCCTTTCTCCCGCGTATCGATTCCTTTCTTTTCAAACCGGCCCTTGCCGCGCCGCTTGCCGGCGCCGAGTAAATAGAACGAAATCATATTCTTTCGCTTTCCTGGTTTACCTCCCTCTTGCTTTCCCCGTACTCCCCGCATTCCCCCCGGAAATCTTTCTTCAAAAAACAGATTATCAGAATAATTTTTCTACATTTGCATAAAGACTTTGTTACGAAAAAAATGCAAATATGAAAAATACCCTATACTTTGTCTGCCTCTTTTTGTGGCTGTGCGCCACGCCCTGCGCTCCGTTAGCCGCCCGGCAATCCGATTCTTTTCATCTGCTTGAACAAGAATTTCCCGACCTGATGGCGAAATTCGGCAACGAACTGAAAGGCCAAAAAGCCAATTACATATTTGCCATCGACGTATCCGGAACGATGAATAAATACGAAGACATCGTCGTCCCGGCCATGAAACAATTCATCGTTTCCCTCGCCCAAGGCGACAACGTGAACATCATCCGGTTCGGAACCCAGGCCAAAGTATCCCTCGGCGGATTCAGCGACATTGATGCCGACACCAAGAAAGCCCTGAACCAATTCATCGACATCCTATATAAAAAGGATAACGCCCTGTATGCCCATACCGATTTGAACCTCCTGCTCGAACAAATCAACAAACAGCTCCAAACCCAAAAGAATAACCTCACCTTTCTTTTCATACTTACCGATTTCATCAACGACCCGGCCCCCGGCCAACCGGCGCTGACGGAGAGCCTCTGCGCCCTGCATCGAAAACACCTGGAAGCCCGTGCCGTAGACCATTCCATTTATACGTACGCCCTGCAATTACCCGTAACCGGCGCCGACCACCTGGCCCAATTCCAACAGGCCATGCCCGCCGGCTACAACTTCGAAACCTTCTCCATCACCACCCCCGTAGCCCTCAAAAACTGGTTCGACAAAAAGAAAACGGAAATCCTCCTGGATAAATTCAGAGCCATCGTCGAACGCAAAATGACCGATTTGTCTCTCCAGGCAACTCCCCATCTCGATATAGACGGCCACTTCAGCGCCACGCTCACCTGGACGCCCAACGAACTGTTCCACACCCTCTCTATCGACGCCGTACAGCTTGCAGCCGATAGCGCCGAGGCCCCTTATACCTGCCAGGCCGACAAACTGCCTGTCCTGTTGCCACAAACCGAAGGCACCTTTCCGCTTGCCCGTATCCGGCACCGACGCCCCGGTTTCCATACGTTCGACGCAAAAATCGACCTTGCCCTCAGCCTGCCGACCGGCTGGGACAACGAACTGCAAAAACTCGAAATAGCCAAACCCGTCCTCCGTCCTACACTGTCGGTTCACCGGTTGCTTTTTACCTTCCCGTTGCCCCTTTGGTTGCTCTCGCTGCTTATTTTCACGGCCCTCTGCTACCTGATCGGCGTCCTGAAAGCCGCCTCGCGCAACCTGGCGTATACCTGGCGCATCAACGGAAAAATCGATGTAGACTACCGCGGCCGCAACCTCCTGACGTATGCCGTATCCGGAGAAAAAGAAGTAGGCATAGGCCTGGAAGGCAAACCCGTCACCGTTACGGCCTACCATTGCGACTGGCAACTTCGATTGTATCAAAAGACCTTCAGTTGCCTGAAAATATGGAAGAAACCCGTCT